>JBNKSB010000103.1:0-13385 GCA_050297095.1 Pontiella sp.
ATGTTCTTTCAGCCCTTATCTGGCTTGGTTCACCCTAGTGCTTCCCCATGTGCTCTTCTTCGCCTTGATGTTCATGGTCGGCCGCCGCAGAACGCCGGTCGCACCCCGCCATGAATCCGAACGCAAAATGCCGGCCTACCAGCCGGATCTGCCGGTTGGCGGTTCGGAAGGGTCGGTGCAGATCAAGTTGCTGGGCATCGTGCTGGCGGCTATGGCCTTGATTGCCGCAGGTTGCATAACCGTCCATGGCGAAGATGGTCAACCTTCGACGGAACGAAAGGCAGCCGTTGCGAAAACGCTTCGCATGAAGGTCGACGTACCGGCGTTTGAAACGGAATCGCGGGTCAATGTCGGCGTACACATGGAACTGGAGCTGGAGGCCGAAAAGGGCGATGTAATGCAACTTCTCGGGCCGGACTTCATCATGACCGGCTACGATCTCTCCTCGCGTCGCCTGAATATCGAATCGGGGATGGACGGATGCCTGCTTCATGTCGAACGTGACGGAAAGTACAAGGTCTCGGTCGACTATCTCGTTGAAGCCGACTATGTGGACGGGGAATGGGGCGCGAAGCTGTGGATTCCCGAATCGCTGCAAAACTCGGCCGAGGTCGTGTTGCCGGTGGAAGGCTGGAACGTGCAGTCCGTTGATGCCGTTCTCGTTCGGCAGGAGGGAACCGCCGCAACGGTATTGTTCGGTAGCGCATCGCGAATATGCGCGCTCGGCTGGAAACCCGAAGAGCGCAAGACCGACCAGGAGCTGGCCCGTTTCTTCTGCGATGTAAACACCCTGGCCGATTTCCGCCCGGGCATGGTCGACTTGCGCAACGACGTTAGCTTCAACATTGCCCAGGGCGAGCTTCGGAACCTCCGGTTCGACGTGCCCAAGGGCATGAGCATTACCGAGGTCCGCGGCGACAACGTGGGCACTTGGCGCTACGATCCCGACGCCAGCCTGCTTGAAGTGGTCCTGTCGGCGCCGGCGGCCGAATCCTACCGCATGCAGGTGGGCGCCCAGATCGCCCGCGACAAGCTTCCCTACAAGGCCACGCTGGAAGGAATCGCGGTTCGCGGCGCGGCGATGCAGCGCGGCGTGGTGGCCTTTTCCTCCGCGGATGCCGTGCAGATCGATATCGAATCGGTCGATGCCTTGAGCGGTATCAACATTGGCGATGCCGCCCGGCTGTTGGGTATTCCCGGCGAAAGCGCCATCAAGCGCGCCTTCCGCTACAACCGCCTGCCGTTCTCCGCCAGCGTTGCGGCCGACCAGGTGTTGCCTGAAATACGGCTGGTGGAAGAAACCAGTCTCGACGTCGCCACCGAGCAGATGCGGCTCACCAGCCGCCTGAACGTGACGGTAAGCAAGTCCGGCATCTTTTCGCTGCGCATCCGGATTCCGGAAGGGTTCGATGTCGATTCGCTCAGCGGCGATGCCGTCAGCCATTGGGACGAAATCAATACGGGAACCCGCGAGCTGGTCGTCAATTTCGCCCGGCAGATTGTCGGCACCGTGCCGTTGAACCTCGTGCTCAGCCGCTCCGGCCGCGATCTCGAGCCCGACTTCGCCATGCCGCGCATCCGCATCGACGGCGCGCTGAAGCATACCGGCACCCTGGCCGTCACGGTCGAGCGCGGCATACGGATCACGCCCGCCCTGCGCGACGGCGTCAGCGAAATGAATCCGCGCGAGCTGGGCATCCGTCAGGACGGAAGCCTCGCCTACCGGCTGCTCCGGCCGGACTGGTCGATCCAACTTCATTCCGAAGTGATGGAGCCCAAAGTGAAGGCCGAAGTCCTGCAGCGGGTAGCCCTTTCGGAAGGTCTGCTGAAGGTACACTGCTACCTGCAGTACGACATCGAGCACGCCGGCGTTAAAACCTTCCGGCTGCAACCGCCGCAACCGGACGTGGCGCTGGTGGTTTCCGGGCGCAATATTTCGCGCGTGCGGAAGATCGACGAGGAAAAAGGCATCTGGGAAGTGGAGCTGCACGGGAAGGTCGAGGATCGCTACGGCATGGAAGTCGCCTATCAACTGCCGTTTGTGCACGATAAATCCGAACTGGCCATCCATCCGTTGCATACGCTCGATACGGAAAGCCAGAAGGGCTACATCACCGTGCTCTCCAGCGGCCGCCTCCAGGTCAAGCCCGCCGAGGTTTCCGAATTCCTCCGGCCGGAAGACGCACGCAGCGTTCCGCGCCGTTTCGGCGCGGGCGACTTGTCCGACGCCGTCCTGTGCTACCGCGCCACCGAACGCGACTACGAGCTGAAACTGAACGTGGCGCGGCACGATGCGGCCGACGTCCTGCCGGCGCAGGTGCGCTCGGTCCAGCTCGACTCGCTCATTACCCAGGATGGCCAGTCACTGAACAACATGGCCATGGCCCTCGATCCGGGTTCGCTGCGCTTTCTCGAAATGCGGCTGCCCGAAGATACCGAAATCTGGTCGGTCTTCGTCAACGAAACCGCGGTCCGCCCGCTGGTGGAGGACGGCTTGTACCTGATTCCCATCGAGCCCGGCGCCGACCGTTCCGCCTTGGTGGAGGTCATGTATGCGCAGAACCGGAATAAAAGCTGGTTCGGCCGCACGCTGGATTTTTCCGGTCCCCGCTTCAAGCTGCCGCTGCGCAACGTGACCTGGACGTTCTATGCGCCGGAGGGATACCGCTATTCCCGTTTCGACGGAACCATGCAACATCGTGCGCTCAAGGAAGCTTGGACGCGCAAGGCCGCGGGGTCCTTCAGCGAGCTGGAATACATCAACTACAATGCGGATACCTCCCAGCGCTTCGGCGACAACGCCAAACGGAACATCGATGTCGGCAACGACCTCATGCAAAGCGGCGACCAGCGCAATGCCCGCAAGGCGTTCCAAAAGGCCATCTCCTATTCCCAGGGCCAGCAGGACCTGAACGAGGATGCCCGTGTGCAGTTCCGCAACCTCGTCCGGCAGCAGGGCGTGGCGGGCCTCGTCAACCGCCGCAACCAGCTGAAGCAATCGCTGAACCTGGCCGTCGAGGACACGGCGCAGATGCCTACCGACCAGCTATCCGGCGCGGAGATGCAGAAGATCGAAGCACAGCTCGGCGAAAAGGAGAGCAGTGCGCTGGGTAGCCTCGCCGAACGTATGCTCGACCAGCAGCAGGCGGCGGCGGTCGAGGTGCATCCGATCCGCGTGGTCATGGCAAAACAAGGCACCAAAATTGAATTCGATCGCACGCTCCAGCTCCAGCCCGAATCCGAAATGAACGTTGAATTCCGCGCCGCGCCGGTTCGCGGCGGACGCGGAGGACAAGTCTTTGCCATCGTGTTCTCCGGCGGTGTCATCCTTCTCTGCGGCACCTTCCTCGCGCGCTTCCGTCGCGCGGCGTGAGAATGGTTCGGGAACCCCTCCGCAGGGGATGCTGCGATTGTGCCATGTTTTCGCAAAGGCCCAATGGCTGGCGGGCGTATCCCTTGTGACGCTCGGGAATCCATCCGGCAATGAGATAGCGGATGAAGGAATTGAGAGATGGATAGCACATTGGACAGGGGATTCCAGACCCGGGAGGTTTCGAAGGTGCTTCCCTCGACACCTGTATGATTTTATGTACACTCCTGCCAATATTCGGAAATGAGGAAGTATGAAGGTTTTATTGGTTGGAGATATTGTCGGGAAACCGGGACGTAACGCATTCACGCAGATTACCGCCCGGATGAAAGAGGAAGGGCGTGTTGACTTCATCATTGCTAACGGCGAGAACGCCGCTTCAGGTCGAGGGCCGACGCCGGACATCGCCAATGCGCTACTAAGCGCCGGGGCCGACGTGGTCACGCTTGGCGACCACGCCTGGGACAGCAAGGAGATGGTGGCGGGGATCGATATGGAAGACCGCATCATCCGCCCGGCCAACTTTGCAAAAGGTGCACCTGGCAGAGGCTGGGTGCGGGTGGACACGCCGGAAGGTCCGCTCGTTGTTTTGCAGTTGATCTGCCGCGTTTTCATGCAGCCGAACTATGACTGCCCGTTCCAGATGGCCGATCGCATGCTCAAGGGCGAGCTCGGCGGCGACACGGTGGTTTTTGTGGATTTTCACGGCGAAGCCTCGTCCGAGCGCATGGCCATGGGACGCTTTCTCGACGGCCGCGTTTCGGCCGTTTTCGGCACGCATACCCATTGCCAGACTTCCGACGAAACCGTATTTCCCAACGGCACAGCCTACATCACCGACCTCGGCATGACCGGCCCGAAGGATTCCGTCCTCGGCCGCGATGTCGAACCCGTCATCAAGAAATTCCTGACCGGCGTCCCGCAAAAATTCGATGTCGCCACCGGCGATCCCACCCTCGAAGGCGCAATTGTGGATGTCGATATGAAAACTGGCAAGGCGAGAAGCATCGAACGGATTCGGATCAAGCTTTAGGGCATGGGCAACGAACGCAAAATCTATTCGGTGGCCGAAGTCAACCGCAAGGCGCGGATGGTGCTAGAGAGCGGCATCGGCGAGGTGTGGGTCGAAGGCGAGCTTTCGCGCGTCACGGTCCATTCGAGCGGGCACTGGTATTTTACGCTGAAGGATGAAGGCGCGGCGGTTTCGTGCGCGATGTTCCGCAACGACAATGCACGGGTGATGTTCCGGCCGAAGGATGGCTTGAAGGTGCAAATGTTTGCCCGGCCCAGCGTGTTCGAGGCGTCGGGGCGCTACCAATTGATCGCTTCCGAAATGGAGGAGGCGGGCAAGGGCAACCTGCAGGAGCAGTTCGAAAAGCTGAAGGCGAAGCTGGCGGCGGAAGGATTGTTCGATGCGGAACGCAAAAAACCATTGCCGCTACTTCCGCGCAAGGTCGGGATCGTTACGTCGCCGACGGGCGCGGCGATCCGCGATATCATCAACGTGCTGACCCGCCGTTTTTCCAATATTTCGATTCTTCTGATTCCGGTAAAAGTGCAGGGCGCCGGCGCGGAAGGGGGGATTGTGAAGGCGATCGACTACCTAAACACCCGCGATGACATTGACGTGATGATTGTCGGGCGCGGCGGCGGGAGCATCGAGGATCTGTGGAATTTCAACGAGGAAGTTGTCGCCCGTGCGATTGCCCGTTCGGATATTCCGGTGATTTCGGCGGTGGGGCACGAGATCGATTTCACGATCGCCGACTTTGTGGCGGACGTGCGCGCGCCGACGCCGTCGGCCGCCGCCGAGCTGGCGGTGCGCGAGAAGGGCGAACTGGAAGATGTACTATCGCTGTACGACCGTCGTTTGAAGCAAGGCCTGAAGACGATGGTTCAGGATTTCCGCTTGCGGCTGAACCGGCAGGCGCACAGCTATGTCTTCCGCGAGCCGGGGAATCTGATCCGGCAGTATCGGCAGAGCATCAAGTCGATGGAAACGCGGATGTCCGACCTGCTGAAACTGGGTGCTCAGGAGCGTTCGCGGCGGTTGGACAGCGCGAATGCACGGATGTCGCATCTTCTGCAGGCCGGCGTCCAGCAGGGGCACCAGCGCATCGACGAGCTGGGTATGACGATGCAGCATCGCATGGAACGAAAAATCGACCGCGATACGCAACGACTGCAACGGCTGGAGGGCCAGTTGCGTATGCTCAATCCGCTGGCGGTGCTGGGGCGCGGGTATAGTCTGACGCGTAAGCCGGATGGCACGGTTGTGCGCAGCGCGGCGGCGGTCGAGGTCGGCGAGGGCTTGGTTACGCAATTTGCGGATGGTAAGGTGTTTTCAGACGTTGCTGGAAAAGAGTAACGGGACGTCCAGAGGAGAGCGGTTATGGCGGAAAAGAAAAACGCAGATTTCGAACAGTCGCTGGATCGACTTGAAAAGTTGGTCGAGGAGATGGAGGGCGGCGAGCTGAGCCTTGAGGAAATGATCACGCATTTCGAGGAGGGTTCGAAGCTGGTCGGGCTTTGCACCAAGAAGCTGAACGAAGTGGAGCAGAAGATTGAAAAGCTTGTGAAGAAGGACGGTGGGCTTGAAGAGGTCCCATTCGAGGTGGAAAAATGAAAGAACGCAACAAGTGGCTGTTGATTGCGTTCTGCGCCGCGATGGTCGTCAGCGCATTGCATTCGGCTTGGCGCCGGCAGCAGACCGTGCCGGAAGAGCCGGGGCAGGAGCATCCGTTCATCAACCGTTTTGCGCCGCGCCAGCGGCCGGTATCCGATTACAATATTGCCCGCGAATTGAACAATGCCTTGGGAGATGCGGTGGAGAAGGTGATGCCGTCCGTGGTGGTGATCCGCACGGAAAAAACGCAGCTGGTGCTCAAGCTGGTGCAACACGATCTGTTCGGCTTTCTTCAGGAGTACCGCTATGTTCCCGAGCAACTGGCTGGCGAGGGCTCAGGAGTTGTTATTGATGAGAGTGGCCATATTATTACGAGCTATCATGTTATTGAAGGCGTCCAATGGATCGAGGTGGTGCTCAACGATGGCACCAAGCTGAAAGCCAAGGAGGTCGGCCATGATCAAGCCACCGACCTGGCAGTGCTGGAGGTCATGAATCCCGATGGCGCCGATTTTCCCGCTGTGGAATTTGGAGATTCCGATGAGCTGCGCATCGGCGAGATGGTGATTGCAATTGGTTCCCCGTTCAGTTTGCAAAGCTCGGTTACGGTCGGCCACGTTAGCCAGAAGGGGCGCCGGATGCAGGTACTTCCCTACGAGGATTTCATTCAGACCGATGTGACGATCAACCAAGGCAATAGCGGGGGGCCATTGATTGATGTCGATGGGCGGCTGGTGGGCATCAATGCAGCCATCATGACCGACGCCGAGGAAAAGGGAGTTGGCATCGCGTTTGCGGTTCCCTCGAACCTTGCGGCTGTGATTGCCAACTCGCTGATCGAAAACGGTCGGCACGAGTGGCCGTGGGTGGGCGCCGCCTTCAAAACGTACGGGAAGTCCGGCGACAACCATTTGCGGGTAGCTGCCGTTTGGCGCGATACGCCGGCGGCCCGCGCGGGCCTTCAGGTGGGCGACCGCGTGCTTGAGGTCAACGGGAAGCAGGTGAAGAACGAATACGACGTTGATCGCATTATCTTCAATCACTCCGTTGGTGAAAAGGTGCGTTTCCTGCTCGAAGTGGATAACGAAAAAAGGCAGCTCGAAGTTGAGCTGCCTTTGGAAAAGTTTCCGGGGATGCCCTTTTAAGAGTCGGTATTCAGACCCCGCACGACGGCTTGCTCGAATCCGAGCGGCTGAAGGAACTCGGTCACGAACCACGACGGTGGGGAGTTGTCGGTTTCGAGCTTGATGCAATAGTCGGTATAGGCGTTCCACGCATCGCGATGTCGTAGCAATGGAGGCAGATAGGCTTGCGCATTCGTGCCGTCGAGAATGGCTTTCGAAATCGCAATCTGGTCCTCGGCGTTCCTGACATACCATTCCAATGTTTCCGCAGGGAGGTCGGGTCGTGCTGCCCGTGCCTTGATGTAAAGCACTTGCTGGGCATCGCTCAGGCCCTTCGGGAAGCTAAACTCGCGATAGTCTTTTGCCGCATCGGCCCATCCGTTTTTCTCGAAGAAGTCGATCCGCTTGTTTGTATTGTTCTCCGCATCGCTCCAGGCCTTGCCAAGATAAACGACTTCGGTCAAGCCCGATGAAAACCCGGTCAACCATCCAAGTCGGCCATTTTCTATGTCCTGCGGGAGCGAGAACATGCTGTGACCAATCATGATGCGATGCTGGTCGTCGGACGAATCAAGCACTTCGACATAGATCTTGGTGCGGGCATTCAAGTAGTTGCGAGCTGCACTCCGCGGGTCGAGCTGGTTTTTGTAAACGGGCCACGCCATCGCCATGGTTTTCAGCGCGAGGACGTTGTCGGGCTCGGCGGTATAGCCGTTCGCCCGATCGGCTTCGATCAGAATACCCTTGTGCGAAAACTTAGGCAGCATGAGTGCGGTCTGGTTTCCATCCAACGGGTATGTCCCCGGCTCGATACCGGATGCCAACTGTAGGAAATTATAGGCGGTCAGGTCGCACTGTCCGTCAAAGGCTTGGCCTTTCGACGAAACGGTCTGCCCGTTTTCAACGGAGGTCGTTGAATAGGCAGAGGCTGGGCTGAACAGATTGAGCATCACAAACGGTTGACTCCCGTACACGGCGCGCTCAACGGCGAGTCGGTCGGAAGAGGTTTGTGAATAGTCTGTATTTTGTGCCTGGAGATAAAGCCAGGGCCGGGTGGCACCACCGCTGAAATGGTTGGGCTCGACATTGAGCTGATGCACCACATTCAACGCGAGCACGACGACGAGGGTGATGAGCACGATAACCGTGCAGAGCACCATGTCCGCAAAGGATTCGTATACGCCATCATCCGATGCGGCCGATATTTCTTTTCGGCTTGCTGAACGCATTTATGCCACTCCCCTCTGGCTGTTTTCGTCGCTTTGTTTCTTGCCCAGGAACTGCTGGATCGAGTCGGCAGCCAGGGAAAGATGGCCGGCAATCTCGTTGGCATCGGCGTCAAGCCGTGCCTTGGACAACACCTTCATTTCGCCCGTGGCTTCGCAGATGGCTGCGTGGAGCTCGCCGACGGCATCCTTGAGTTCCTGCGTGGTTCCATCGAGGCTTAGTTTGAAGTCGGCCAGCGATCCGGAAACCGTTTCGTCCGATGCCTTGACGGCTTCGTTGAGGCCGTTGAACGAGTCTTGGACATTTTCGCCTGCCGTGGCAAGGGTCTGGTTCAGGCCGCCAAACGCCCCTTCGAGGTCTTCGCCCGACTTTTCGATAGAAGAGTTGACCGATACGATGGCTTCGCGGATGCCCGAGCCCGCCTCTTCGATCGAGGTGCCGACCGTGCTGATGCTTTCGAGTACCTTCTGTCCGGATTCTTCAATGGATTCGTTGAAGCTTTCGATCGATTTTCCAACTTCGCCGCCGAATGCATCCATTTGGTCGGTCATGCCGGTCATGCATTCCTTGGTTGTTGCTATCGCATGGTTCCCGGCTTCGGCCAGGGCCTCGCCAAAGCTGGTCATTGTGGTTTCAAAGGATTCGGAAAGCTTAACCGTAATTGATTCGATTTCCTTCTGCATGGCGCCAAAGCTTTCAGCAATCTTGGCAACCTGTTTGTTGAGCTCCTCTTCCTTGCTTTCAAACTTGGCGGTCAGGTGGGCGTCTGCATATTCCGTGGCTTCGGCACATAGTTCGGAAAGGGAGTTGAGCTGCGATACGGCAACGGCTCGCAGGATCAGTCCGCCCAAGGCCCCGAAAAAAGTGGTGTAGAACGCAGTCCCCATGCCGGCGACCGTCGCTTTGAGCGCTTCCATCATGGTGGTGCGCGAAAGTCCGATGTTTTCAACCATGCCGCCTAGGCCGGAGATCGACATGATCAAGCCGATGACCGTACCCAAAAGCCCCATTGAAATAACCAGTGCGGCCAGGATCGAAACCGAGCGAACCCGAGAGTTGTGTTTGGAGTGGTAGGTGTCGATGGCGTTATGGACGCTGACCAATTCACCCTTTTCCCTGAAAGCGACGAGTTTTCCAAAAACCGAGGCTAAATCGTTTTCCGACTTTGCTATCGGTATATTGTTGGTTTTTTCGATCTCCCGCATCACCTTCCATTCGGACTGCAATTGGCGGGCCGCGAGATACGAAATTACAAGGCCTGCACCGAAAACTGCCGCGATTACGGCACTCATACCTGTGTTGTCAGCCTGGAACCCTTTGATAAGGTGTGTGCGGGTCACAACGACCATGATCAGTGAAAGGCCGCCGGCCCAGATGCTCCAAGATGCCATTGGCTCAATTTTTGTTTTCATTCGGATTTAGTCCCTTTCCTTTAATCTGCTCCCAAATAAATGTCCGATAAACTAAGCATGTTCCGGGCCACATGCGGCAGGGGCGGTGAATAGTATGCTTTGTCTTTCCAATCGTTCAAAACACGGTAAAGTCAAAGGTTTTTGAGAAAGGTATTATGGCCCCCCCAAAAAACAGCAGGCTGATTGCCGCCCAAATCATCGCTCAATGGCTGGAAGATGGCAGTTTTCCGGACCGCCGGCTCGCAAAGGTTCAACACGACCACGCCTTTGTGCTGGAAATCGTCAACGGGGTCGTCCGCAACCGCAATATCTTCGACTGGCTGGAAAGCCGATGGCTGAAGAAGCCTCCACAACCCCTTTTCAAGGCCGCGTTGCAGGTTGGACTCTATCAGCTGCTCTTCATGGAGGTCGAAGCCTACGCCGCCATCAACGAAACAGTTGAGGCCGCCAAGAGTTTCCCCGGAGGGGTTGGGGCCGCAAAAATGATCAACGCCGTCCTGCGCCGCGCCCAGCGAGAACGCGATCAGGTCTTGGCCGATCTGGAAAGCCAGCCGCCACATATTCGCCTGTCCCATCCCGAATTCCTGCTTGAGCGCTGGAGCCGGCAATACGGCGAAGCCGACGCCCTCAAGCTGGCGGAATGGAACAATTTACCGCCTTCCACCACGCTTCGCGTCGAGCAAGCGGTGGTCGACGCCGCCGAATTCATTGACCGGCTTCGTGAGGCGGACATCGAGCCCTTGCTGCATCCCTTCTCCGACCGCGAGATCTTCCTCGTCCTACCACGCGGTATAGCTGTTAAAAAAGTGCCCGGGTACGATGAGGGTTGGTTTACTGTGCAGGATCCGGCCACCTCAGTTTCCGTCGATCTGCTGGCCCCGCGCCCTGGCGAATCCGTGCTAGATGCCTGTGCCGCGCCCGGAGGCAAGACCGCAATGATCGCGAGCCGGATGAATGGCTCCGGCGAGCTGGTGGCCATGGATCTGCATGCCGACCGCATTGCCGTGCTGAAGGAAAACCAAAAACGTCTGAAACTCGACAGGATTGAAATCGTGCAGGGCGATGCCCGCGCTCCGAAAAAGGCGCTCGGTGACCGGAGATTCGATGCCATTCTACTCGACGTGCCTTGCCTCAACACCGGCGTCCTGCGCCGTCGTGCCGATGCCCGTTGGCGAATCGGTCCCGAGCGGATCGGCAAAATCACTGAACTACAGTACTCAATTCTCACCGCCTGCGCCGGCCTGCTGAAGGAAAAGGGACGGTTGGTCTACAGCACATGTAGTCTCGAAGCCGAGGAAAACGAAGATCTTGTCGCCCGCTGGGTCAGCCAAAATCCCGGGTTCCGCTTGGCTAAAACCGGCAAATGTTTCCCCCCCGAATCTGAAACCGACGGAGCTTTTGCAGCCCTCATCCGGCGCAAATAGATTATTCGTCGGGGTCGAGATGTTCGGCAAGGAGGGAGCGGAGGGCTTGGGCGGCAGTGTTGATTTCGGTTTCAAAATCGTGGGGTGAGGTGAGGCGGATTTCGACCTTGCCCATGCCGGGATAGAAACCGAGGGCTATGTTGTCCGCATTGAAGCCGGCGTCTTCCAGTATGGTCACAAGGTCGGATTCGCCGATGCCCTTGGTTCGGATGATGCGTACTAATCTGGGACGGACTCCGGCATAGCGTTCCTTGAGCCAGGGAATGATCTTCTCGTTGAGGATGGCGTTGAATTCCTTGGGCGGACCGGGCAGGACGAATAGGGTTCTGTTTTCGGGTAACTCGATGCGCTGACCAGGTGCGGCCCCCACGGAGTTGGCTAGGACGGTTGACCCTTCCAGCACCTGCCCTTGTCGTTCGGCGGCGGGAGTCATGCCGCGTCCGCGGGCCGCGTAACGCTTCGCCATGGCGTCGACGGAGAGTTGATCCAGAATAATTTTCCGGTCAAGCAATTTAGCCAGGGCATCGCGGGTGATGTCGTCGACTGTCGGGCCGAGGCCGCCGCTGACGAATACCAAATCGGTGCGAGCCAGGGCTTCCTGGACGGCTCCTTGTATAATGGGGATTTCGTCGGGGATGGTGGTGTCGCGCATCAACTGCAGTCCGATTGCGGATAGTGCGGCCCCGAGGTCCTGTCCATGAGTGTTGAGCGTGCGTCCGCTGAGCAACTCGTTGCCGATGGAGATCAGTTCTGCTTTAATATCCATTTATGCGCTCCTAATAGATTGGCCTAACCGTAGAATTGTCCATTTCCTCATGGTCATTGCTTTGCATAAGCAAAGCCTCGCTACGCGTCAGGGAAGCTGCAGAATGTATACAGAAGAGCGCAAAGGAAGCAAAGAGCGGATGGATGGACAGATTACAGTGGAAGCAGGGCAAGGGAATGTGAGGCTGGATGCCTTTTTGGCGGAGCAGGTGCCGGAGATATCGCGATCGCAGTGGAAAACACGGATCCAGGATGGATTTGTGACCGTGGCCGGCGGAGCGTGCAAACCCAATCACAAGCTAAAACCTGGCGAGATGATTGCGTGGTCTCTGCCGGAAGAGGCTCCAGATGAAACGTTGCCGGAGGATATTCCGCTCAACATTTTGTACGAGGATGATGCGGTGCTGGTGTTGAACAAAGAGCCGGGAATGGTCGTCCATCCGGCGGCGGGCAACGAATCGGGAACGCTGGTGAATGCGCTGATGTTCCATGATCCGAAATTCCATACCCTTGAGCGTGCGGGTATCGTGCACCGCCTCGACAAGGATACGAGTGGGGTGATGGTCGTGGCAAAAACCGCTGCTTCCATGGTGGAACTGCAACGTCAATTCAAGGCGCGCGAGACGGAGAAGGAATATTTGGCCTTGGTCTGGGGTGCGCCTTCGGAAAACGGCCGCATCGAGACGCTGATGGGGCGCCATCCGGTTCATCGAAAAAAAATGGCGGTTTTGAAAGAAGATGGCCGCGAAGCGGTTTCGAATTATGAAACCGCGGAACGGTTTCCCGAGGTGTCGATGGTGCGCGTCAAAATCGAAACGGGCCGGACGCACCAGATCCGGGTACACATGGCGCATATCGGCCACCCGATCGTGGGCGATTCGGTTTATGGCCGGGCCCGGAAAAAGCGGCTGCCCATTCAGCCCGAGCGCCAGATGCTGCACGCCGTCCGGCTGGCCTTCAATCATCCCGTGTCCGGGAAAAGGCTTTCCTTCGAAGCACCGTTGTTTGATGATATGCAGCGAGTTTTGGAAAGACTGAGGAACGGATAATGGCGGAAACCACATTCCATGGGCTGATCGAGGATCTGGAAAAATACCTGAAATACCAGCGCGACGAAGGCGTTCAGCGGCTGGAGGTCGACCGTGCCGTTTTGGAGGAACTGGCCAAGGAGCCGGAAGTGTCCGAGCCGGAAGCCGTGAAGGTCGAAGCCGCGCCGATTCCTTCCGATTTTGATTCGCTGGAGGCAGTTGCCGCCCATATTGCCCAATGCCGCAACTGTCCGCTATGCCAGGAGCGCACCCACACGGTTCCGGGCGAGGGTCAGACCAGTGCTCCGGATATGATGTTTGTTGGTGAGGGGCCGGGGGCGGAAGAGGATGCCCAAGGACGCCCGTTTGTCGGCAAGGCCGGCCAGTTGCTCGACAAGATGATCGAGGC
>JBNKSB010000104.1:0-5883 GCA_050297095.1 Pontiella sp.
TTACGATGGAGGCCCTGAAGCAGGGTAAACCGGTCGTCACCGCAAACAAGGCCCTGCTGGCTGATCATGGCGAGGAAATCTACCGGACGGCCCGCGATAACAATACCGGCATCTACTATGAGGCGGCTGTGGGTGGCGGTATTCCAATCCTTCGTTCGCAGCGTGCCGGCCTGATCGGCAACCGCATCGAGAGCATTTACGGCATTCTTAACGGAACCTGTAACTATATCCTCACCCGCATGGAGCGCGAGGGGCTTCCGTTTGATACCATTCTGGCCGATGCCCAGGCACTGGGCTATGCCGAGACGCCGCCGGACTTGGATATCGACGGCATCGATACGGCCCACAAGGCCGTTGTGCTCGCGTCCATGGCCTACGGAGCCCCGGTGCCCATGAGTGCCTGCCCGACGCTGGGCATTCGCGGCATCGAGGAATCCGAAATTGCCAACGCGGCTGAGCTGGGCTACCGCCTCAAGCTGCTGGCGATCATCAAGGACACCAATGGCGAGGTGGAACTTTCCGTCGAACCAACTCTTGTTCCCAAAGAGCACATGGTGGCTTCCGTCGCTGATTCGTTTAACGCAGTCTTCGTCAAAGGGGACATTGTCGACGACACCATGTACTATGGCCGGGGTGCGGGCCGTCTGCCGACTGGCAGTGCCGTGATCGGCGACATTATGGAGGCCGCGGCCGATAGATTGAACGATGTCGGTGTTCCGGTAAGTGTGACCATGATGCTCCAGAACGAGTCCTTAAGCTACTGTTCGGCGGAAAACATCGTCAAACGGTGCTATATCCGGCTCTGCCTCGAAGACAAACCCGGTGCGATGGCGCAGGTGATGACCATTTTCGGTAATCACAACATCAGTATTGCTTCCGTGATACAGAAGGAGCGCCATCCCGAGGGCTATGCGCCCGTCGTCATCCTGACCCAGGATGCCCGTGAATCGGAGTTTACCGCCGCCATGGCGAAGATCGATGCACTGGATGTTTCCTGCTACCCCTCGGTGCGCATGCGCCTCGAAGACTTCGAATAGATTACAATTCAACCACGAAATGCACACCCTACATGGATAGTGATATTTCAGTCGATCCCGCGTATGGTTTCCGCTCGTGGCCAACAAAAGGTGAAGCGATATGAAAGTTGTAAAATTTGGCGGCTCGTCCGTTGCCAACGCAGAACAGATTTCCAAGATTATCGACATTGTGGCGTCGGATGCGGATCGCCGCATCGTGGTGGTGTCCGCCCCCGGTAAGCGCAGTGGCGACGACACCAAAGTAACCGATCTACTGATCGCTCTGGCCAACACGGTCATCGAAGACGGCGACTATGAAAGCGCCCTTCAGGCCGTGGTCGTTCGGTATGCCGAGATCCAGCGCGACTTGGATCTTCCGGAAGAGATTGTGGCCACGATTGAAGCCGACCTGCGTGGACGCATTGAGTCTCGCGGCGAACACATGCTTCAATTCATGGACGATATGAAGGCCTCAGGAGAGGATAACAACGCAAAGATCATCGCTGCGGCATTTGTCAAAAAGGGTCATTCCGCCAAGTATGTCAATCCCGGGGAAGCCGGGATGCTGCTCAGCGATGAATTTGGCAACGCGGAGGTTTTGCCGGAATCGTACGAGAAACTGGCGCAGTTGAAAGAGGCGACGGAAATCATCGTGTTTCCCGGATTCTTCGGAAGCACCAAGGGCGGCGAGGTTGCCACTTTCCCGCGAGGTGGATCGGATATCACCGGGGCGATTCTTGCCGCTGCCGTGAAGGCCGATGTCTATGAAAATTTTACCGATGTCGATTCCGTCTATGCCATGGACCCGCGCATCATGCCCGATGCTCCGGCGATTGAACTGATGACCTACCACGAGCTGCGCGAACTGGCCTATGCCGGCTTTGGCGTATTCCATGACGAAGCCATTGTTCCGGCGGTTCTGGCTGAAATTCCGATCTGCATCAAGAATACCAACCGCCCCGCCGCGCCCGGAACGATGATCGTGCCCGAACGCCCGTTCAAGCAGGGCGAGGTGGTCGGCATCTCCAGCTCTGATGGCTTTTGTGCCATATACATTGATAAATACATGATGAACCGCGAAATCGGCTTCGGCCGCCGCTTGCTGCAAATTTTGGAGGAAGAGGAAGTCTCCTACGAGCATACGCCGTCGGGAATCGACAATTTATCGATCATTCTCGAATCCTCCGAGATCGTCGCGCAAAAGGAACATGTATTGGTGGAACGCATCGAACAGGAATTGAAACCCGACAGTGTGACGGTTGAACATGGGCTCTCGATCGTCATGATTGTGGGCGAGGGCATGCACTATACTGTAGGCATGGTATCGCGCGCTGCGGCGGCGCTGGCGGACGCGGGCGTCAATATCGAGATGCTCAATCAGGGCGCCTCCGAAATCAGCATGATGTTTGCCGTCAAGGAGACCGATCGCAAGAAGGCCGTGCACGCGCTCGGCAACGCATTTTTCAACTGATTTTCGGGGATTCGCGACCCGTGCTATTTTTTGGCATTAGGCCGTTGACTCGCCCATACGGGATAAGTATACATTACGCCCTTCACTGCACCGGTGGTGAAATTGGTAGACACGCAAGATTCAGGTTCTTGTCCTGGCAACAGGGTGATGGTTCGACTCCATTCCGGTGCACCACTCTTGAAACCCAGCCTTTCGGGCTGGGTTTTTTTTTTATTTCAGCCCTGTCGAAATGATCGGAAAACATTTTTCCATGCCAGAGAAAAACGGTATGTTTCCGGCTAATTTTATCAGGAGGAATATAATGGATTTGAATACGGTGAACGAAGAGTGGTTCCTTGATCAGCTCGAAGCGGCGGAAATTGATGCGGAAGAACTGGTCGATGTGTTCGGCAAGATGGTCAAGGCCGGGCGTGGCGACGAAGCCGACGAGTGGGCACAGATGCTCTTCAAAAAGCAGGCTGACAACGACAGCCCCGACGGAGCCCTTGTGGTGCTTGCTTGGTTGGCCGGGGTACGCGGTGTCGTACAGGATGTCAAGGCATCGGTCGAAAAGCTGCTGTCCAAGGACCGCAATGCACTCAAGATGGTTGAGCCGGCCGGTTTCGGGGGCAATGTCCCGCTCTCCGAATGCTTCAACCGTCTCAATCATCTTCGTTCCTTTAAGAACGGGATGCTCTGCTACAACGAAACATGGGGCTTCGGTATTATTGAAGACATCGATTTTTTCTACCAGCAGGTGGAAGTCGATTTTGAGGGCAAGGGCGAACATGAGATGGCTTTCAACTATGCTGCCGAATCTCTGGAGGTTTTGAAGGACGATCACATCCTTGCCGTTAAGCACAACAATCCCGCCGAGCTGGACCGCCTCGTCAAGGAAGATCCCGCCGAAGTGGTGCGCATGGCGTTGCGCAGCTATGGTGCCATGTCGGTGACCCGTCTGATTGAAAAGCTGGTACCCTCCATTTTGCCTGAATCCGGATGAAAAAAGTTTTGGGAAGGCGCGCACCGGGGTCTGAAGGATGACGCATCGGTCGAGATTCCCAAGAAACGTTCCGACAACATCGTGTTTCACAAGAAGGGGCTATCATACGACGACGATTGGTTCACGCTGGTGGCCGACGAACGCGACATTGAGCGGCTGTTTGAACGCTTCAAGGAAATCATTGAGAAGAAAATCGACACCTCTAGCGAATTCGCCCAGAAGACCCTCTCGGACCGGCTTTCCTTTATCATCAAGGGGGCTCCGTCTGCGCGTCCGGAATGGAAGGCGGAAGGTTTTATATATGCGCGCACCTTTGGCATCGAACCCTCCGGACTCGATACGGACAAGCTGATCCACGATTTGATTGAGAGCGATCTCGTTACCACGCTGGACCGGTTGCCTTCGCGCCAGCTTCAGGCTTTGTTGTCTATCCTGATCGAAAACGATCGAGAGGCCGTGGTAGCGACCTTGAGCGAGGTGATTCCCGTGGTCAGCCATCCGGTGCTCAACGAGATCATGTCTTCGCTGATCAGTTGCGGTGCCGAAGATGAAGTCCGTGAGATCATGTTTGCGGCAGTGGCGCGCCGTACGGCCAGCGCACCGATGCTCCTGTGGTGTCAACGTTCGTCGGAGTATGTTGAGAAATGGGATCTGGTTTCGCAAGGCGATCTAGCCTTCCGCATTCAGGAAGTGTTGGAGGTCAACAGCGCCGGAGCCATGCTTCGCGCACAAAACCAGTTGCGCGAACGCTTCCAACAGGAGGAGTGGCTGCACGATGTCATGGGCGAGATGACCGAACAGCAACGCCGCGACTTCATGCGCCGCATTCATGAAGGTCATGGTTGGGATGCATTGGACCGCAAGTCGGTCGTTGCCAAGGTGCTTCGGAAGTTCCCCGAACTACAGGACATTATTCTGCCGACGTCCGCGCCCGCGCAGAAAAAGGATATTCCCATGACTTCCACGCGAAGCTATGTCGCCAAGCAGAAGCATCTGGAGCGGATCATGACGGTCGAGATTCCGGAAAACTCGAAGGAGATCGAAGTGGCTCGCAGCTACGGTGACCTGCGCGAGAATGCGGAGTTTAAGTATGCCAAGGAACGCCAAGGCCTATTGATGGCGCAAGGTGCGCAGCTGGCCGAGGATCTGGAGCGTGTGAAGCCGACTGATTTTGGCGATGTTTCGACGGATGAGGTGTCGGTCGGATGTGGAGTGGAGCTGGCCTATGAGGGCGGCGCCACCGAGACCTACTTCATTCTTGGCGTCTGGGATCAGGACGAAGCCCTGTCGATCATTTCATCCGAAACCCGGCTTGCCAAAGCCCTGATGGGGCATGTTGTCGGAGACAAGGTTGAGATTCCCGCGGGCGAGTGTGAGGTCAAGGCGGTCCTTCCGCTGCCGGAAGCCATTCGGCTTTGGATCAAAGGTTAGCCTGACAAAGGGGCGTTGCACATGGATCTGGATCTGACCCCCAAGAAATATACGCAGAAGAGAAAGCCTTCTCGCTACAAGACCCCGCGCATCCTCAAAAACTGGAAGAATCCGTTCCAGGTGGGGCTCGTTGCGGTGGCGCTTCTCGCCTTTGTGGGAACCACGGTGTGGGAGCATGTCCGGGACAAGAATGCGTTTAACGAACAGTTTGGCCGCGCCTCCCGGCTGGCGGAGGACGTGGCGAAACTGGATGAGCAAATTCGATCAGTCTATACCGAGCTGCAGGGTGTTCGTAAAGGAATCGTCTTGAAGGAAAAGTCGGATCGGGAAGTAGAACTAGAAACCCGTTTGCTGAACCTGAACCACCGGCTCGACGACTGTTTTATCGAAGTGAATGCCTGCTACGATGCCATGCCCGTGAGGTATTGGAGAAATTCCGGCGTTCGGAAATGGTTTGCCGATTTCGCCCGCCGTTGCATCGACACCGCCCTTGCGCAAAAGAATTATGAGCAGGCGCGGTTGTGGTTCAACGCTTCCGAACTCAACCCTCTCATGGAAAAAAAGCAGGTGGAAGTCGAGGGCAAGGGGAGCTTGGAGATCACGGCGGCGGGCAACATCGAACAGGTCGTACTGATTCCGGTCAAATCCGATGAGTCGCGCCTTGTTCCCTGCGATCCGCTGAAAAAGAGTGATACGTTCCCCATTGTTATCTCCGATCTCGACATGGGATCCTACCTGATCTGGGCCACGCGGACTAACGGCACATTTGCTGTTTTCCCCGTTTACATCGATTATGGAGAAGCCGCGGAGATTACGCTTGCGACGCCCGCGGTGGTGCCAGAAGGCATGGCCTATATCCCGGGGGGTGCATTCTTTTGTGGGGGAGAAGAATCGCCGGTTTACCGTTGGCACAAGAGTACGCTTCCACAGTTTCTGATCCGGCAAAAGGAAGTGACCGTCGGCGAATACCTTGAGTTTTGGCA
>JBNKSB010000105.1:0-21441 GCA_050297095.1 Pontiella sp.
GCATTCTGTTTAAGCTGGGTCAGGTGGATCGCGTGGGCTCTCCGGAAAACGGTACCAGTGTGGCGGATTGGACAGACGAAGAAAAAGCGCATGGTATTTCCATCTGGGCCAAGCCTTTCGATGGCGTATATACCGCCGCCAGCCGCAAAGTTCGCCGACTGGTCATGATCGACACCCCCGGCTTCGCCGACTTTATCGGTGCCATGATCACCGCCGCGGAAGTCACCGATGCCGCCCTCATCACAATTGATGCCTCCGCCGGCATCCAGGTTGGCACCCAGCGCGCATGGAAGGCCGCCGAAAAACGCAACCTCCCCCGCGGCATCGCCATCACCTGCCTCGACAAGGACGATACCAGCTTTGACAACACCCTCCTGGACATCAAGGAACGATGGGGCGACGACCGGTGCGTACCCATGGTGCTGCCCACCTCCGACGGCAAGGCCATCGACATTCTCAACTGCCCGACCGACCAGGTTCCGGACGAACTGAAGGATCGCGTGAAGACCATCAAGGACCACCTCATCGAACTGGCCGCGGAAACCGACGACTCCTTGATGGAAAAATATTTCGAGGGCGAAGAACTCACGGCCGACGAATTTTCCGACGGCCTGCGCAAGTCCGTACATGATGCCCATCTGATTCCCGTATTCGCCACCTCGGCCAAGACCGACATGGGTGTGAAGGAAACGATGGACTCCATTTCGCGCTTGTTCCCTTCGCCGCACGACTATCCCGTCAGCTGTGCCGAAGGCAACGAAATCTCCGCCGAGGAGGATCAGCCTTTCTCCGGACAGGTATGGCGCTGCTTCAACGACCCGTTTGTGGGCCAGATGACCTTCGTACGCATCTACAGCGGCGTCCTGAAACCAGGCATGGAAATCTACAATGCCACCAAGGACCAGAAGGAGAAGGTCAGCACCATCCTCTATGTCGATGGCAAGAAGACCACCGAAGCGCAGGAAGCCAAGGCCGGCGACATCGTCGCCCTGACCAAGCTGAAGAACACGTTTCTCAACGACTCGATCTGCGCGGTCGGCAGCAAGATTCAGTTTGAACCTATTGTCTTTCCGTCACCGGTAACCGCCTACGCGGTCGAACCCAGGAACAAAGCCGATGCAGACAAGATCGGTCAAGCGTTGCACCGGGCCACGGACGAAGATCCGTCCATCCGCCTCGACCACAACACCGAGACCCACGAACTGGTCCTGTGGGGCATGGGCGACATGCATCTGGAAGTCACCCTCGAGCACATCAAGAACCGTAGCAACGTGGAAATGACCCACCATACGCCACATGTCGCCTACAAGGAAACCATCACCGGCAGCGGCGAAGGTCACTATAAGCACAAAAAGCAGTCCGGCGGCCGCGGCCAGTATGGGGAGTGCTACATCCGCATTCGGCCCAAGGCATCCGAAGAGGAGGAATGGTTCCTCAACAAGATTGTCGGCGGCGCCATTCCCGGCGGTTTCATCCCCGCCTGCGAGAAGGGCTTCATCGAAGGCCTCAACAAGGGACCGCTGGTCGGCTCGCCGGTCATCGATGTGCAGATCGAGCTGTACGACGGCTCCTACCACGACGTCGACTCGTCCGAAGTCGCCTTCAAGATTGCCGGCTCGCGTGCCTTGCACGAAGCCATTGAGAAATCCAGCCCCGTATTGCTGGAACCGATCATGAACGTGAAGGTCATCGTACCTGAGCAGTTCATGGGCGATATCTCCGGCCTGCTCAACACCAAGCGCGGACGCATTCTCGGCATGGGACCGGAAGATGGGTTGCAGTCGATTACCGCCGATGTGCCGCAGGCGGAAATGTTCCGGTTCTGCTCCGAGTTGCGCTCGATCACCAGCGGACAGGGTTCCTTCGAAATGGAATTCAGCCGCTACGAACAGGTGCCCGCGCACATGGCCCAGAAGGTCATCGACACCGCCAAGGCCGACCAGGAGGAATAGAGACACACCGCTCGGCGGAAAACGAAAAGGGCAGGTTCCATACGAACCTGCCCTTTCCATTTGCATGCGCTATCAGAAGTACAATCCTACTCCTTTTCCAGCGCGGCCACGGCGTCCTTCTTGCCCATGGAACGGACTTCCTGCAAACGGCTCTGGACCGCTTCGCCCCGCAGCGCAACCTTGCCTTCGGTCTTTTCCCAGCGCACGACAGTCTGCTGCGTAACGCCAACGAGCTCGGCAAAAGCAATTTGGGTCAGGCCCAGGCGTTTGCGCATTGCCAGCACCCCTTTGCCCGTGATCCAAAAGCGTTGGCCACTTTCTTCGTCGGCCACCGGAGTCTCCTTGCCAAGTTCCTTTTGCAGCCGTTTTGTTTCCTTTTGCAGATCGCCTATTTCACGCCGAAGATCGGCGATATACTTGCGTTGCTGCGCGTTCACCCGCTTGATCGGATCCAGCTCTTTCTTGATTTCCCTGCGCGCCGCGCGCACAATTTCTGATCGAAGTTCTTTTATAATAGACATGTTTTCTCTCCTTTGTGTACCAAGGGTTTATCACATAGGAATATAAGGCTCAAGCGATAAACAGGATGTGGGATACACGGAAAATCCCAGGATCCAGTTTTAACTTCCGAGCTGGCAGATTATCCTGCTATCAAACAAATTACCCCGGCCAAGCCTCACCATTCAATCCACCCGATAAAGCTCGATGCCTTTGCCGGTTTTCAGATTGCGGCTGTATTGCTTATCGGTGGAATTGTTCCAGTACTCATCCACACCCAGACTGCCGATCCGCTTGCATTAATCAGCGGTGGTTTTGCCGCCAGAGGACTTCGTGTTGATCCTGTCGGAGGATGCAACGGGTGCCGGCATGGGATTGTGCAGCAGGGCATCGACCAACTCTTCAACATAAGCTTTTGTCGAAGGATTGTAGATCCCGAATCCCGCGCAGAATTCCCAGTAGGCCCAACTGAATCCCTGGCTTTCAAAATATCTGGAAAGATAGGTCGTCCATCGTGCCCGCGATGCAAGATCCGCCTTGTTGAAAGCCCCGAACTCGCCGATGTGAATAGGAACATGGTGGTCCCGGCCATATTGAATGGCGGCGGCAAAATCCGATTGCACGGCCATGCGTTCGCTTTCCGTATCCAGCCATTGCGTGCCCAGCCATTTCTCCGCTTCGCTGCCAACCCATTCCGCTCCCTGATGGGTGAACGGGAAGGGATTGTAGTAATGGATGGTCAGGATCAATCGATCATCCGCCGGAAGCTGCAATTTGGACAGGCCGCCCAATCCGCCATATTCCGCCGTGCCAACCAGAATGAACCGCTTTTTGTCGGTTCGTCGGATCGCGTGGATACCATCCGCCAAAAGCCCGTTCCATTTTTCGGCCAACAGGTTGCCGTGGGGTTCGTTCATCAATTCGAACACAAGGTTGTCCGGGCATCCCGAAAAGTATCGGGCGATCTGCTCCCACATGGAGACAAACCGTTTTCGTTGCCCTTCCGGGTCGTTAAACAGATCTTCGTGATGGTGCATGTTGATGATCACCTGCAGATGACGTTTCGAGGCCAGATCGACGACGTGCCGGATCCGCTTAAGGAACTCCGGGTCGATGGTATAGGGCGGTTCGGCCAGACTCCGATGATCCGTCTCCCATGAAATTGGAATACGAATATGCTGAAAGCCCAGCTTTGCAATCCGGTCGATATAATCGTCCTGAAAAGGGTTTCCCCACGCGGCCTCCGAGGGCGCTTCGAACATGTTCCCCAGGTTAATGCCGCGCCCCAGCTCGTCATTTTTATCAAAGGCCGGCGTTTGCGCGAATGCCGACAGGGCTGTGGCCAACAATGCACAGCTAATCAATCGTTTCATCATCTACCCTTTCATGTTCGCATGGTTGCAGAGGCGCGTTGGTCCATGGCCCGATCGCATCACCAACCTTCGATAGGGCAGGACGATACATCACGGAATTCCTGGAAGCAAATCCCCGCCACGCTATTCATGTGGTTGACATATGCATGCCTTGCGGCAGCCAAGGTCCGCGACCCCGGATCAACCTCCAATCCTCCTGTCGCGGATTTTCCGGCGACGAATAAGATCGGTGCAGAACTCAAGCAGCTCGGGATTGGGGTTTGGTCAAGGCATGGCTTGGCTTGGCGGCACGAAGCAACGCCTTGAATGATGCCACCCCGCCAAAACGCCGTTCACACCTTCGAGATTGGACGTGTGGTATCCGTGATAGGCCGCTGCAGGCTGAATCGGTGAAATCAAAAGTGCATTGATGCCGAGTCGCTTCAGATAGGGCAACGCCTCGTCCCACCACATGCCAGATCTATCGTTTGCGTTCATGCTACACGATTATTTGAATGACCGGTTGAATCCAATCCTGCCGGAAAAACCATTGCCGACTGCGCCCTGAAGAAACAGAATCCAGTGCTCATTGAGTTCGTAGTTAAAGCCCAGCACCCCTTTCACGGCCAGTTTATCGCGCTCGTCAAATTCGGTAAACACGTCGGGCTGGGCGGCCATTGCAGTGACAATTTCCCCATGCGCAAAAGTTGATCTGAGGCTTGCCCCCAACACAACATCCACAGGCCCAAAATCCCGCACGACTACCAAAGATCCGGCAAAGGTCGCGATATCGGTCATATGGATATGGGAATATACCCCGTTGCTCCACTCCACGAAGTCGTTAAATTCCGCCATTGAAGAATAACCGAAGTCAGCAAGCAGGGCCCATTTATCATTTCTCCAAGGGATGCCCCGAGCCCCCAGTCCAAAGCCGATGATATAGGTATTCGGGCTGATGTCCGCCCGCTTGCTCGCGTTTAAGGGATTCTCCACGGCGTTGTTGAGCACCGGATTCACGGAAAAAACCTCCCAGTAAACCAGCAGTTGTTCACCGAGTCCGTGCCCCAGCAGGATATAGGTTCCCGAGCTGTCGTAATCGATTCCGGCCGACCATCGTTCTACCGACTGCAGTCCCCCGAACTCAACCATGTATCCGTGATCCGGCGCCATGTTGTAGGCATTTGCGACCGACAGGTTGAATGCGAGCACCGCCACAGTGGCAACGCACGAAGGGCGAATGGAAAACGCCCGGGGTCGCGCCACTTTCCAACCTGCACTATCGCTTGTTCTCAGTGAATTATCCTCCAGTGGTGAGATACATGGTTGCGGCAGCCTTGGCGAGCAGTTCGCCGTCGGCATTACGGATCGCACCTTCTACGTAGGCGGTTCGCCGGGTTGCATGGATCAGGAACCCATAGGCGGTTATCCGCCCTTCCTGGACGGCCTTGAGATAGTTGATCTTCATTTCGAGCGTAACTCCGGTATTGCGCTCAGGTGGCAAGGTCTCGAAAAAGGCGCGCGACATGGTGGTATCGAGCAACGTGAAAAGCACACCGCCGTGGGTGTGGCCGTAACGGTTCCAGTGGTGCTTCTCCAGTTCCAGTTCCATCACATACGCGCCGTCGCGCATGCCAATGTCAAGCAGTCCAACATATTCGTTGAAATCCTTCATGCCACCGCCTCCGTCATTGTTGAGCTTTCGCGTTCACGAACAAAGTCGAGTACCTGCTGGAAAATCTTTTCACGCCCTTCCTGTTGTACAATGTTGTGGAAGTCAGCCTCGACGATCATCTTCTTTTTGAGGGTCGAGGCGATCTGATTGAAGACCACGTCCATGCTCTCGGGATCGGCAACGGGGTCGCCTGAGCTGTGTATGATCAGGCATGGGGCCTCAACCCTGGCGAGGTGGTCGCGGCAGACGGACATCAGATTGCAGAACTCACGCACGCTTTCGAGATAATGTACCGGATAGTTGATATCCGGTGTCTCGGAGTCGTTTTCGATTCCGTTCACCATAGCGCCACCCCAGCCAAGTTTATTCATCATCCAGTTCCATCGCAATGCCGCCGGCGCGATGCTGCATGCATGGCGGTTCATCAGGATCAACGGGGTGTCGATACAGACGATGGAATCAATTGCGCCGCTCTTCTTGCTGGCCGCATTCAACAACACCAGCAGGGCTCCGGCCGAAAAGCCGCACAGAACCACGCGCTCGCAGCAGTTACGGAGAATGGCGTAGGCACGATCGAAGGAAACAAGCCAGTCCTTCCAGGAAACCGTACGCAGCTCTTCGGGGCTTGTGCCGAATCCCTGCAGCCGCGCCCCATATACCGTGTAGCCGGCGGCATGGAGAAAATCGCCCATGGGTCTCATTTCCTGCGGTGCGGCGAGATAACCGTGGCACAGCAGGATGCCCGTCCGGCTTTCCGGCGACCGCAGAAAAAACGGGCGCCCAATGGAGGGTGCCTTGGAAAGTCCTTTTTCATAATAGAGTGCATAGTCGGCTTCGAAATGATCCATGTCCGATTGTCTCAAGCGCTCCACCAACTCCTCGCGCATTCGCACCGGCGGCATGTTGACATAGCGATCCACCGCCTGCACGGCAAACGACAACGGCTCCACCTCGTTGGCGATCACCCGCGTCGTACCACGCAACCTCAACGTCTCCGGGGCCGGATTCTGCGTCAGCTTGAGGCGAGCCACATGGTATGCCCCATCCTTCCGTTCCACCACGCCCTCTTTCTTCGCCAGCTCGTAGATGTTTTCCAGCGGATCGTGAGCTTGGTCTGCAACGATCTTGATCAGCTTGTTGTAGAGGGTCGAGTGGATACGGCGCTGGTCGTGTTCCCGAATGGTCATGGCCGCGAGGTACAGCGCTCGGTGGAAATCCTCAATCAGAATAGCGTCGCTCTTGAGCTCCCGAAGTCCGATGCAGAAGAGGTGGTCCATGTTGATCGCGGTAGTGGAGTAGATGGTCTTCATAAACCGCTCGGTCAATGGCCAGCGCTGGGTGGCCAGGACGAGGTTTTCCCCTTGTGTTTCGCTCAGGATAGGTAACCGACGCAGACGGGAAAGAGGACGCGAAAGATAGTCTTCCACGGGAATGGGCGGGCTGAAATAGATCGTCATGTCTGTGTGGTGAAGCAGCATGCTCCCTTCCGTCTTCAGCTCCTCCACCAGATATTCAGGAATATCCTTCACGATGCCGGTTGCGATCCGGGAGATGGCATTATCATGAGGCCGCAAGGGATAGAAGGTGATATTGACCGGCGTAATGACAATGCCCGGATTGGTATTGCACTGCTCCGCTTCAAGCCCGTACCGGGCTTCGAGCTCCTCCAGAACATCCTGGTTTTCCGCGCGGCAGGCGGCTTGGTAGCGTTCGTGCACCAGTGCAGCCTTGAGTGCCAGTACAGCCGCCCCCGTATGGGGTCTGCGGTTCTGCCGAGGCGTTGTCATGCGCAACTTTCCCCGATGGATCACCTTCTTGCTTTTCACCATGATCCCTTCTGGAAAGATGACCCAGTCGTGCCGCCCAGTCACCAAGTCGCCGATGATCACCCGGTTCCGCAATGGCTCGCGCGTGGAAAAAGCGCCCATGCGGCGGAGGTATTCGCCAAACAAGCCCTTGAACAGGTTGGCGTCCGCGAGGGAGCGCAACTCCTTGTCGGTGTGCTTGTCGAGGACGTAGGGCACAATGAAGGTTTCCATGCGCGTAAAGTGATTCACCACGAACAGGGTCGGCCGATCGGAAATATTTTCCAACCCTTCCACATGGATGGACAGCTTCAGAAAACGTTCCAGCAACCCGATCATTCGGCTGGTTGTTCTAAATATCCGGCTAGCCATGGCCATGCCTCGTGGTTATTCTTTTGGACCGATCCATACGATACCTTCCTCCAGCCACTTCGCTTCGCCCGCCGAAACCTTCTTGGCCACGCGGTCAATATCGCGGTTATCGTTGCGGTGCAACGCGGCAAAGTGGGCCTTGATGCGCCGGGCAGCCTGTTTGCTGAACAAGTCGGCCAGTTCGATGGCCGTTGGTCCTTCGGATTGATCCTGGCCGGCCAGCGCATAGCTGCAGGTCGCCGAGATGGCAAACAGTTCCGTGCCGATATCCATCAGGTGTCCAAGTACGATCTGCCGCCGGTCGAGCGTCGGACCGAATCGAGCCATTGCATGCAGCAACCCTCTCGCCAGCTTGTGCGAAGTGCGGTTGGCATAACGAATATGCTTCAGCAACGGGCCAGCCCCCGACGGCAGGGTCATGGGCCGAAGGCTTAACCATTGGCGCGGATACCAAACCGCATAGAAGCCCAGCAACTTGGCCGACGTAGCGATCTTCTTGCCGACCGGCGTCCCCGGCTTCAGCAACGGCCCCGCCATCTGCAGGTGCGGATCCATCGCTTCGCGGGCAAGGAACAGGCGCATGATTTCCGACGAGCCTTCGATAATGGTGTTGATGCGCGCATCCCGCATCAGGCGCTCCACCGGATACGGCACCTCCCCGCGCGCCTTAAGCGAGTTCGCGGTTTCATAGCCGCGGCCGCCACGCATCTGCAGGGTCTGATCGACAATCTGCCAGCCGTATTCCGTGCAGAAATACTTGGCCATCGCGGCCTCCAGCCGAATGTCCATGCTTTTCAAATCAACATAGCGCGAAGTCAGCATGGTGAGCGCTTCCATCGCGTAGGTGGTCGAGGCGATGAACGCCAGCTTTTCGCGCCCGGCCTCGTGCTGCCCGATCGGTTGCCCCCACTGTACGCGGTCGTTGCCCCAGCGCCGCGCAATCGACAGGCACTGCTTGCCAAGCCCCGTGCAGGCGGCCGGCAGAGTCAGACGCCCAATGTTCAGCGTGTCCAGCGCCAGCTTAAGCCCCCGCCCCTCATCACCAATGCGGTTTTCAACCGGCACCTTTACGTCGGTAAATTTCAGGTTGCCGTTTTGCATGCCGTTCAACCCCATGAAATCGCAACGTTGCACCACCTCGACACCGGTCATGGTACGCTCAACGATGAACGCCGTGATCTGTTGACGCTCCTTGCCCTTGATCATCTTCGGCGCGGTCTTGGCCATCACCACAAACACATCGGCCACCGGCGAATTGGTACACCACTGCTTGGCGCCATTCAGGATATAGTGCGTCCCATCCTCCGACAGCGTTGCCTCGGTGGTCATGCGCGCCGGATCGGATCCCACGTCGGGCTCGGTCAACGCGAACGCGGAAATTCTTCCGTCCACAAACCACGGAAAATATTTCTTCTTCTGTTCCTCCGTGCCGAACAGTTTCAGCGGCTGGGGCACCCCGATCGATTGGTGCGCCGAAGCCAATACCGCCGTGGAGCCGCAATAGGATGCGATCATCATCATAATGCGGTTGTAATTCACTTGCGAAAGCCCAAGTCCGCCGTATTCCTTCGGCACTTTCAGCGCAAAGACGCCCAGCTTTGCGAGTCCGTTTATTGCCTCCTCGGGAATCTGGCGGGTGCGATCGACCTCGTCCGGATCAAGATGCTCTTCCAGAAATTTCCGGATGCGCTCAATGTGCACGTCGCCTTCGGCCCGGTCCTCGTCGGGTTGCAACGGAAAGGGATACATCAAATCCTCGCGCCAGCGTCCCATGAACATTTCGCTGCAGAAGCTCGGCTGGCTCCACGTTGTTTCACGCGAGGACTCTGCCACCTCAAGCGCCGCCCGTTTCCCTTCGCTCATCTTCGACGTATCGATCACCATCTCGTCGTCATGTTCATGCTTATCCATGTTCGACTCCTTTTCCGGCTTTCACGCCGGCATAAAACCTTTTTTCCTGCGCGGCCATCGTCTGCAGTAGCTCGCACGGCTTGAAACGCTCGCCAGCGGCCCCCTTCAGGCTCTCCAACCGCCATACGACTTCGGAGAGTCCCCGCTCGTCGGCATAGCGCAACAGACCGCCGCGGAACGGCGGGAAACCGATCCCTGTAATCAATGCCATATCCAAATAGTCGACGCGGTCCACAACACCCTCCTGCAGGCACATGGCCGCCTCGTTAATCATGATCAGGATCAACCGGTCGATAATGTCGCCATCGGAGACCTCTTTCCGGCGAAAGCCCTCCAACAGCTTGATGGCTTCCGGATTGGGCGAGCGTTCTCTTCCTTGGTACAGGTAGAAACCGCCACCGGATTTCCGGCCCAGCAGACCGGTCTGGATAAATTGGTCGAGCACCGGTGCGGCCTGGAGCCGTGGCGAGAACGCGGATTCCAGTTCCTGAATCACCTTGTAGCCCACATCAATGCCGGTCACGTCGGCCAGCGCAAACGGTCCCATCGGCATGCCGAACGCTTCGGCCAGCTTGTCGATCCGTTCGAACTCCACCCCCTCCTGCAACAGCAAGGCAGCCTCGTTCATATAGGGAAGCAGAATGCGGTTGACGAGAAAGCCGGGGCTGTCTTTCACCACGACCGGCGTCTTCCTTAACTCATGCGCCAACGCCACCACCGTCGCAACGGCTTCGGCGGATGATTCTTCGCCAGCGATCACCTCAACGAGCGGCATGCGGTTTACCGGATTAAAGAAATGCATCCCGACAAAGCGTTCCGGATGCTTGAGTACGGAGGCCATCTCACTGATCGATAGCGCAGAGGTGTTGGAGCAGATGACCGCCTGCGGATCGACTTCCTTTTCCATCTCCGCCAATACCGCCTTCTTCGCCGCCATCTTTTCCACGATGGCCTCGATCACAATGTCGGCATCCGCAAAGCCGGAATAGTCGAGCGTGCCGGTGATGCGATGCATATTCAGTGCAACTTCGTGCGCCCGCATTTTGCGCAGCTTCACCAGTTGTCGGCAGTAGTCGGCCGCCTCGGAAAACGCCTTGGCGACGGCGTCCCACGACACATCCTTTACGCGTACCGGACGGCCATGCCGACTGAACAGCCAGGCGATACCGCCACCCATCACGCCAGCGCCCAGCACGGCTGCGCGATGGATCGGCCGGGGGTTAACATCGTCCGCTGTTCCTTTGTCTTTCTTCAGGAGCTGGTCGGTGTGGAAAAGCCCGATAAGGTTTCGGCAAATCGGTGTCGTCGCCAGTTGTGAAAAGGCGCGCGCTTCCCGCTCCAAACCCTCCGGCAAGCGGCAATAGCAGGTGTCCTGCAAGAGCGACAGAATAGCCGGGATGGCCGGATAGTGCCCCTTGCTCTTTTTCATGGCCATCGTCCGCGCTTTCCGGATCACGATGGTGCTGGCCGGCCAGATGCGTTCCGCAAGATAGCTACCCCTCCGTTTTCGAATGGCCCGACGCCCTTTCGCCGTCACGCAGCGCCCTGTAAACTCGCGTGCTTTTTCCGCAACGAATTCGTGGCTTACCAAAGCGTCGGCCAGTCCCAGCCGCAATGCTTTCGATCCTGAAACCGGCTTCCCCGAAAGAATCATGGTCGAGGCCTGCACCAACCCGATCAACCGCGGCAACCGCTGCGTGCCGCCCCAGCCCGGCAGGATGCCGAGCGAAACCTCGGGAACGCCCAGTTTGGTTTTAGCATGGTCGGTTACAACGCGGAACGAGCAAGCCAGTGCGAGCTCAAGTCCACCGCCTAGGCAGGCACCGTCTATAACGGCAATGGTGGGATACGGCAATGCCTCCAGCTTGCTGAAGATGGCTTGTCCCTGCCGCGACTTGGCGTAGGCATCATCGGGGCTCTTCAGGGTTTCGATTTCATCGAGATCCGCACCGGCAATAAAAACCCCCGGCTTGCAGCTCGATATGACGAGCGCCCGGATATCGTGGTTCGAAAGATCGCCGGTCAATAGCGCATCCAGTTCGGCCATCACGCTGGAGGAGAGCTTATTGACCTTTTCGCCGGGCAGGTCGAGTTCCAGATAGGCGATGCCGGCGTCATCGGGAGGAATGAGATTCATGGCGTTCATCAGTTCACCTCCAGTGCAAATGCAGCGCCCTGGCCACCCCCCACACAAAGGGTGGCAAGTCCACGTTGCAGACCGCGCCGGCGCAGTTCCTTCAACAGCGTAACGATCAACCGGGCCCCTGTAGCACCTACGGGATGGCCCAGGGCAATCGCTCCGCCGTTGACGTTTATCTTGTCGCGGTCCAGTGTCCCAAGTGCCTGATCGCGTCCAAGATGTTTTTGTGCAAATTCATGCGATGCAAATGCGCGTTCACAGGCAATCGCCTGGGCGGCAAAGGCCTCGTTGAGTTCGACCAACTCAAAGTCGTCCAGGCCCATCCCGGTCTTTTTAAAGAGGCGGGCACAGGCATAGACCGGGCCCAGGCCCATTCGCGAGCCCTCCAGCCCTGCATAGGCATAGGCACTCAGATAACCCAGCGGTTGCAGCCCCATCGACTTTGCTTTTGCCTCGGACATGACCAAGGCCGCGACGGCACCGTCGGTTACCTGCGAGGCATTGCCGACCGTTACCGTGCCGGTCTTGCGGTCAAAGTAGGGCCGGAGCTTTTGCAGGTCCTCAATGGTCTGGCCGGGCCGCGGCCCTTCGTCGGCCTGCTGGATCTCGCTGTATTTCTCCGGAATGGGAACCGGAGCGATCTCTTCGGCCAGTCTTCCGGCCTCGATCGCCTGCGTGGCGCGGCGGTGGCTTTCCAGTGCGTATTCATCCTGCTGCTCGCGGGTAATCAGGAATTCGCGCGAAAGCTTTTCGGCGGTCAGGCCCATGATCAATCCGCAAATCGGATCGGTCAGGCCCTGTTCCAGCGCAATGACAGGCTTCAGGTAGCGCAGCCGGAACGAGGCGATGACATTGAGTTTCTGGCGGAAGGTCTTCGCCTTGAACAGTCGCTGGAACAGTGCAGTCATTTCCGGGCCGTACAGCAACGGTATGTTGCTCATCGATTCCGTACCTCCCACCAGCAGCACCTCGGCGTCGCCTGCCGCGATTATCTGTGCGGCGCTACTAAACGACTGCATTCCGGACGCGCAGTTGCGGTGCACCGTAAACGCCGGCAGGGAAGCAGGCAGTCCGGCCTTCAGCGCAATGACGCGCGCAATGTTGGCGGCATTGATCGGTTGGGCCACACTGCCAAAAATTACCTCATCGATGCATTCGAGGGGAAAACCGGTTCGGGCCAGTAGCTCCTTGACGGCAAATGCGCCGAGATCGTCTGCCTGGGCATGCTTGAGCTTTCCGCCCGCCTTGCAGAATGGCGTGCGAATGCCGTCAACAATGGCCAATCGTGAATTCATGGGAAACCTCCCTGGTTTTGCTTTCTTCGTAGATGCGGCCGATCACTGCTTTATACGACGCCTCCACCTTGTGCCGCCGGATCTTCAGCGTCGGCGTCAGCTGTCCGTTTTCCACCGTCGGCGGATCCAGCAGCAACGCATAGGCGTGAATCTTTTCCCAGTGGTCCAGATCGGCGTTGACCTGCTTGATCAACGATTGGATTTCCTGATGCACCGCCGAGGAATTCACAAACGAGGCGTCTGCTTCGTTGCTCTCGCCGCAACGCTGCTTCAAGCGGGCGATGGCCTTGCGGTTCAGGAAAAGCAGGACACTGGTGTACTTGCGCGACTCGGCCACCACGCAGGCCATGTCGACCCAGTCCGAGCGGCTCAGGGCCCGCTCGATCGGTTGCGGAACGACAATCTCGCCGGTGGAGGTTTTGAACAGTTCCTTCTGCCGGGCCACGATGCTCAAATAGCCGTCCGAATCGAACTGCCCCAGATCGCCGGTATGCAGCCAGCCTTCGTTATCGATCACCTTGCTGGTTTCCTCCGGCAGGTTGTGGTAGCCACGCATGATATTCGCTCCATGCGCCAACACCTCGCCGTCCGGCGTCACTTTGACCTGCACGCTTGGCAACGGACGTCCCACGGTTCCGACCTTGCGGTTTCCCTGATAGTTGACGCTGATTACCGGAGCCGCCTCCGTCAGTCCATACCCTTCGTAGAGAGGCACACCCATCCGCACAAAAAACCGGTTCAAATCGTCGGGCATGTGCGCACCCCCGACCACCATGGTGCGCAGTTGCCCCCCCAACGCCTTGCGGATCTGCCAGCCAACCAGCCGGTCCGAAAGAAAATTGCCCAGGGAAAATCCCGAGTCCTCCTCCATGCGGCTCGCATGACGCCATGTCCAGCGGGCCAGGCCGCCCATCAGTCCGAATACGAGATTTGATTTTTCAGCAATGCGCTCGTAGGTCCGTTCCAGAAGCCGAGGCACCACCGTCATCATCGTCGGCTGCACCTCCTGGAACAGCACGCCAAGATGGTCGATGTCGTCGACAAAGTAGATGGACATTCCACGCGCCAGATAGAGATAGATGACAATACGCTCGAAACTGTGCGCTACCGGGAGCAGGCTGAGGGCCCGGTCCTTGCAGGACTTGATCGGGAAAAGCAGTTCAATGTCCCGTAGCTGGGCCACCAGGTTGCGATGGGTCAGCTCCACGCCTTTCGGCGTTCCCGTCGATCCGCTGGTATAGATAATCACGGCCACGCTATCCGGTTTGATCTCTTTTAATAGGCGGTCGGGTAGCGACGGCTCGGCGGCCAGTTTTTCCCCGCCCTGGAAATAGAGTTCGTCAATGTGCACCACCGAGGGAACATCATCAATCACCTGATCCGTGACAATGAGATCAAAGCGGTCGGCATAGGGCCGAAGGCGCGACCAAAGCGCATCCCCGAAAACAAATATGGTGCTGATGTTTGCATCTACAACCTTGTGCAATAGATGCGCCTCGGAAAAATCGACAAAGAAAGGAACGGCCACATGTCCGGCCAGCATCGCAGCCATATCCACCACGAGCCACTGGGCCGAAGGCGCGGCCAGGATACCGATACTGGATCCCGCTTCCGGAACCCGCTCTTCCAGCATGGCCGCAAGACAGGAAACCTTGAGAACAAGGTCGGATATGCCCATCGGCTGCCAGCCGCCGCTCACGCGATCATTTACGGTCCGTTTGTTGGCATGACTTGCGGCCTGTCCTAAAAACATCTCAGGAATTGTATGGTATTTCGCCATTCCGACCTGCATTTCCTTCCGTGTGACACAAGAACTTTAATCGGAACCACTTCCCCCGTCAAGACATGCGCCAACAATCCGCCCAAAGCTCTTGAACTTTCTATAATAGACAAAAATTGACGGGTCAGGGTTGAAAACAGTTTTCAGCATATTTCAACAACCGCCCTGTAACTAAAACCCAGAGCGATCAGCGTCCGATCACTGATTATGCCGACGTACCTCCATCTGGCCTTGATCGCCTATCAAGGCTCTTGGGCACGCGAAGCCGGCTGATTATGTATCCCTCCAGGATACCCCAACCGCGGGCATGGATTGTTCCCTGGGTTGGTTGCGTAAAATGAGTTCCCTGGTGTGTGTGGTTGCGTTTGGGGCAGATGACCCACCATCATAATTACTAGTATGTTTTACTACTTTTTCCGACCGCGACACCGGTCTAGACTACTCGCGGGCCAAAGAGGATATCGGAACAATGTTTACGATACACGATTGCACGGATCATCTGCTGATAGAGTTGCATGATGATTTTGATTATCGATCACTAAGGATCATGCTTCACGTCATGAAGCTTCCTGAATACAGGGAGCTCAACGATATCTGGTTGATTGGACAACACCGCGCCCTCCTGCGCATGAATGAATTGGATGACATCGTGAATGACGTCATGCTCTTGTACCCGGAAAACGCCACAAGGAATAAAACTGCCTTGGTAATCGATTCAGGGATTACGGAAGCTATTGCAGATTTTTTACTGGATTCCGGAAAAAACAAACTGCCATTCAAGATGAAAATCTTTCACACCCTCGAAGAGGCCCGAAAATGGCTGGGGACCGGTAGGCCGACTGAGGCATAAACTATCCGTGAACGCGCACCGCGGTGTCCAGAGCAGTACGGAATCTGCCCCAACGACGTGAAGCCGAAATCGCTATGCCATGTGCGTTTTTCTAACTATACAATGAACGCAAGCCGAAGTCCCTTGTCGTATATCGAAATGATTCACTTCATTGCTTCTTCCTTGCCTCCCCTTCGGGGGAGGTTTTTTCATGCAGGCGACCTGCGTTTAAACAACCTATTCAACGCTTAATTATTTGTGATCACGGGGACTACAGACGGTTCACTGCGAACGATCCCCATCTCCTCCAGGGAGCGGGAACCGGCGGCATCATAATCATTAGGATATATATGAGCTAAACAACGGCATGGGCCTTCGCTTAAATCCTTACAGGAAAGAAAAGAGAACAAGGCAGATTCATCACTGAATAATTTAGACATGTATACGATACACAGAAATAGCGATCACCTGGTTGTGGAGTTCACAGAGAACTTTGATTGCCCCTCCATCGAATCGATCATTCGCCATGTAACCCGTTTCGCAGAGTATGAATATATGAACGACATCTGGTACATCGGGAACCACGATTCACTGCTTACCCTGGACGAGCTGGCTTCCATGGCAAATGATTTTAAATGCATGTGTCCACGCGGTGCTTTACGGAGCAAGACCGCCGTTGTCGTTAAAGTAGGTCGAACGGAATCCATTATCAGACGCTGGGTCAATGAGTTGGCAAAAAAAGTTCCGTTTCAGATCAAAATTTTTCACACGGTGGATGAAGCTCGGAGCTGGATCGGCATTGCTAAACGCAAGGGATCCTAAAGGGATTGAAGGCCGGCGCCAACACCCATAAGCCCGAAAAGCAGCAGGTAAAAGATCCCCGCGAGCAAAACCCACAGAAGCGATGCCCGGCAAAAGTTTACTCGATTTCGGTTTCCTGCGCCGCAGGCCCACACGATATAGAGAATTATATTGACCACCGGTATCGCAAGAACGAGCAATGTAAAAAACCAATCCATCGTCGACATGGTTCTGTTATCATCCATTTTATTTCCTCCTAACTTGTAGTGAAACTTTACGCTACACCCACTTCCATGCAGTTATAAAGATCGCTGGTGTTTGGAACTTTAGGCACCCCCCAAAATGACCGCTTTAACGCGGCGTTTCCATATCCTTCAAATGAAGCTCCAGGGCTTTTACCGAAATCTGTATCTCCCACACCGATAGCGCAAGCGAACCAATGAGCAACAGCAACCCCACTCCAAATGCAAAGGCGGCCACCGGCTGCAGATTGACATAGATCAGGAACATCGAGAGCACACAAAAGAAGAGGCTCAGTATGCCCAACAACTGCATGTAGCGCGTCAGGTGCAGACGCAACCGCAGATTCTTAATCTGATCCAGCAATAGCTGAGTCGGCTGCTGCACGCACTTATCATGTAGATTTCGCACAAGTTGCGCGTAGGACAGAAAACGATTGGTGTACGCCAGCAGGATCAGCGAAACCGCTGAAAACAGCAGGGCTGGAGTGGTCAGTGTCAAATCAGTGAACATACCGCAACATCTCCTTTCTCCGGACGATCCGGCTCTTCCATGGTGCACAGAAAGTAGACGAAGTGGAATGTTGTATTCGGCATGCCAACCCCTTCCGCCCCGTCGTCGCCACTGGTGCCAACAGAAGTCATACGACGAGCTTTTGGCCACCCGCGCATCTCTCATAAACTCAAATGACTACGGTACCACAGTAATTCAGTAACCAGCAACTACTGCGGCGTCTTACGCTCCAGCCGCACCTTGTATCGATAAAACATCCACTCCGCCGGGAAGTCGTTCGTATACACCACCGCTCCCCCATCTCCCGGCAACTCTACATACCCCGCGACATTCGTCCAAGCTACCGGCTGCAGACTTGGCGTCTCTTCCAGCGTATAGAGCCTGCGATTGAATAATTCATACCCGACGCCCGAAACCCCGATCGTATTAAAGCCCGCCAGCACCCAGGGAGCATCAATTGCGATCTCCATATGCGCCAACAGCGCATCATCCACATTCGGATCGGTTCCAAGCACAAACTCTTGATCGTTCGGGATCAGGTCGCCGTCATCATCACCGTTAGGCAGCACCAAGGCTATGTCTCCGTTGATTTGACTTTCCCAGGAGTCAATCAGCCCATCGTTATCCCAATCGTTGTCGGCGGTGTTCTGTGTTGCGGGAGTACCGCCGATGAAGCTGCTCCGCCAGGAAGAGGACAGGGCATTATCCAGAGAATCATCCACCAGTTCCAATGCCGCACCCGCGGTGACAGGCCATGGTGCGACAGCGCTGTAGGTGACGGTATCCACAAGGTTGCTGCAGATGTCGAAGATCTCGATTGTGGCACCTTCATTGGGCAGTGTCAGGCTGGGAATGTCCACAACGCGTGTGCTGTATTCTGTGTTCGTATAGAACTCCATCGGCCAGTCCCATATTGGCATGCCGGGGTAGCGTTGAGCAATTTCCGAGGAATTGCGCAACTCCGGATAGGCGTTCGTCAGCTCGCCGAACGTATCGGCGATCACCAGTTCCGAACCAGGTGCCAGCATGGTACCGTGGGGCACGCGGTAGCTCTCCGGGCCAACACGCAGCAGCCACCAGCTCAGGTCCAGCGTGTTGCTTCCTGAGTTGCAGAACCCGATGTACTCACCACCATTGGCGGGATTATACATGATTTCATTGATTACCAGCGTAGTCGGGTCATAGTTTGCCACCGACCAGATATTCGTATCTTTGTCCGACCAGCTGCCGTTCATAAGGAAGTCCCGACGGGCAACGACAAAATCCTTCACACTCGCAATTTTATTCGTCAAGCGGCCATCATCCACACCAATCTCAGCGAAGGCCGGCTGCAGATCTGCCTGGAGTTTATCAAGGATGGGATTGATATAGTTCGTGGTGAAAAGAGTCTGGCAGTATCGCCAGAGCGACATCTGCTGGCGGTAACGATACGGAAGCGTATACGGAGAGTCTTCCGGATAGTAGAGGGCTGCTCCAAGGGGGGTTGCGCCATCCCCATAGACGTACGGATAGTCAGGAGTCTCGTAGTAGGGGTGCAGCTCAATGAGGTTCTGGCCCTGAACGATCTCAGGAAGGAATGTCTTGTCCACATCCCACGGATATTGCGTCCAACGGCCATCTCTCGACAGCCTGTGCTGGAACATGTTCCACTGAAAGTCCTGATCAAAGCTGGCCATGACCGACTGCAATGCCATGCTGTAACGTATGCTCTCAAACCAGAGGTTTGTCCGGATGCTCTCTGCCCGTACCGCTCCAGAGGTATTCTTCAGTTCCTGGAATACATCGTAAAAATTATCAAGGGCTTCATCTCCATCAACCCGCCTTCGTCCAGACCAGCCGGCGCGGGAGATGTAATCATTGCGATCCAAATCCTGAAGATCCAGAAAACCGGTATCGGGCGCTTCCAGCTCCATCGTAATGAACGGCTCGCCATTCACCCATAGGCAGATGTGCCGCACATGCGGGGTTGCAAGGCCGACCGTCTTCTGCAGCAGATAGGCTATATACTCATTTATAAAGCGGTTATAGAGGTAGGAATGTATGTTGCTGCGGCTCCGGAAATTAATACCCGACTGATTGTTCGCAAAAAAGGCATCATAAGTCAGATCTCGGTTCATCCGCAGAGCCACGCCCTGATACTCCGCTTCCCCGGGGACGGGTTTCCCGCGGTGGCGCACCCGCAGGTCGGTGAAAACCTCACCAGACGGACTTACTGCGCAACAGCGATAGGAGTTGGAATAAACAATCGGCGAACCGTCGGAAACGACATGCCAGTTGGGCAGGGTTTCCTGTACAGGATCACCCTGCACCCAGTAGGCCCGGTCCTCGCTGGGGTTATCGGCCGACGGGTAGCGAACAGAGAATCCGTTGGTACCGACCGCACTCACATGATAACGAACAATGGTCCAGTTGGTCGTCACACCGGAAACTGTAGCTGCATATTCTCCGTCTCCGGCAACCAGATCCGGTGCCACGCCATCATCCGCCATCGGCAACTGCGTATAATGCACATCGGTGAACTGGTACTCGTCCGGCCCAACCAGGCGATAGCTCAGGTTTACGGTCGCGTTCGAATAATTCCCTTCGAGCTGGGCTCGGATCGTGTTGGGAATGTCCGTGGAAACAACCGCGTCATCCGCCACCACATCCGATATGCCCAGAACCGCCAGTGGACTTGCTGTGCTGTTGGCCGTTCCGGGGGTTCCGTAGCTTCCAAGCTGGTAGCTCTGTGCCGCCCCGCCCATAGCGATGTTCAAATTCCGAGCCGGCCCGGATCTTAAGACCCGGAAGGAAACAACGTAGTTTCCATTGGTCACGTAAAATGGATCGGACGCTATGTTATCTCCATTTTCGTTACCGTAATTGACCGTAAGAAGCGGTTGGACGAGCCGGGTAAAATTACCGACCACCCCGAGCCCCGTCGTACCCCCCTCTCCGGCATTCGCTTCTGTCCTGGAATAACGATGATTTCCGTTGAAACTCCAGTTGGTATTGCCCAGTTCGAACGTACCGTTGGACAACAGCTCCACACCACCACCGACCGGCTGGACGGAGACATTGTCGATGTAGCACTTGCCCTCGTAGTCGAGCCATAGTTTCAGGCTGGTGGTCATGGCTGAGTCGACGCTCTGGGTTATGGTGACCTCTTCCCAACCGGTACTGTTCCGCGAGGCCTGCCAATTCATATATGAATCCCCATCAGCAGCGGCGTTGATTCTTTCAAGTGAAGGCCCGTATCCATCGGCGGCGGCCGGCCAAGGCTCTTTATCGTTGTAGCGCACGCTGTCGATCAGAGCCCATTCATCGGTCCGCAGGTCGATCCGTTCGCCTCCATTTTGCAGCTGGCCGGCCCAATTTCCGAGTGTATTCGTAATGCCATAGGCGTTGAAGATTTCAGCCTCGTTCGCGCACACCACCAAATACTCCCCGGGGGAGATCACCGTGCCTGGTGGATTGGTGAAGTTCACGCCATCCAGCACCCACCCTGACATGTCATAGGCAACACCACTCGCATTGAACAGTTCGATATACTCCAGTGCCTCTTCATTGTCCTGCCAAGCGTGATACATGATCTCGTTAATCACAACAGTCTGGGCTACCGGGCCGCTGTTATAAGCTCCTGTGCCGGTCCGGAAAATCTCAACGGTGGCGGGGTTGAGGGTTCCGAATGTCAACGAGGCGAGAGAAACGAATGGCCCGGAACCGTTCGGAAAACGACCGAACGAGACATCGGTTAACGTGGCTTCGAAATTGATGGAATCCACCAGTCTCAGGTGCTGGCTGTCCGGGAACGGCGCTGTCAGTATCAGCTCATCACCCAGCGAGCTGAGGGCAAAGGGCGTGTTGTTGGTGTCCGAGGGAGGATCCTCGTTGAACTGGTATTCATAGAAAACCGAATAGCCGTTGGCACCGATCACAGAACCGGTGATTCGGTATTTCCTGGGCTGTATCAGATCATCGCTCAGGTACCAGCCGGTCAGGTCAACCGCGGTTCCAGACGTGTTGTAGAGCTCGATGGCATCCTCCAAGGGGGGATCGGAGTGCGATAGCACCTCATTAATGACCACGTCAGTGAAGCGGCAGGTGCCGGTTTCGGTCGGCGAACCGTGCAACTCGGCGCTGGCGCACCAGTTCGCCGGATCATCGGGATTGCCGGCAGGATTGGAAAGCATCAGCGACCGCCCGTCGCCATCGGGTTCCGTCGACCAGCCATTGCCGTCATCATAGGTCACCGAAAAAACCGGCACGTCAAAAGCGTCTTTCAGCACCAACGACTCCCCG
>JBNKSB010000106.1:0-7470 GCA_050297095.1 Pontiella sp.
AGCGTTCTTCGATGCATTTCTGCAACCGGCCAAACTCGGAGGTTTCGCCGATAAGAATCGCGCCCAGCAACCGTTTGCCTTCGGCATCGGTCACTAGTTTCTTATAAACACCGAGGGAGGCATCCTGGTCGACAATGTGGCGGGACTCGCTCTCGCCAAGCAGAGGGGTGCCGATGCTGGCCACCTGCAGGTCCAGCAGTTTTAGCTGCGACGCTGGAGCCGAGGCCTTGAACGTCTTGTTGATGCCGCCCAGATGCGCCGCGTTGGCTTCGGCCATGGCATAGCAGGGGGGCACCAGACCGAAGGTGGTGTCATTGAAGGAGGCACACTCACCAATGGCATAGATGTTGGGGTCGCTGGTGCGCGTGGTATTGTTGATGGCGATGCCGCCTGTGCGGCCCAGCACGAGTCCGGCATCGCGGCCCAGTGCATCGTTGGGTTGGATGCCAGTGGCCAGTATCACTAGGTCGGCGGGTAGGCTTTGTCCGTTTTCCAGACGTACGGTTTGTACGGAACCTTCGCCTTCCAGTCCGGAAATGAGTTCGCCGGTCCGGACTTCGATTCCCAGTGCTTCGACCTTCTCCTGAAGCATTCGTCCGGCTACGGCATCCAACTGGCAGGCCATCAGGTTTGGCTCGCGTTCTACAGCGGTGACGCGCATCCCCATTTCCTTGCAGGCTTCGGCCGCTTCCAACCCAAGCAGGCCGCCTCCGACGACGACGGCGTTCCTGCCTGTGTGGGCCACATTGCGGATCCGCTCGACATCCTCCATCGTCCGGTAGACCAAAACGCCATCGAGTTCTGTTCCCGCCAAGCGCGGAATATACGGCCGGGCCCCGGTGGCCAGCACCAGTCGGTCGTAGCCAATCTGTTCTCCGGTGTGCGTGGTTATCTTTTTGTCAGCCCGGTTTATGGAAACAACGCGAATTCCCAGCCTCAGTTCTATCTTTTGGTAGGCGTACCACCGGGCTTCGGCCAGGATCAGTTCCTTCTCGGGCTTGCCCTCGAAGATGGAGGAAAGGGAGACGCGGTCGTAGGCGGGGACAAGCTCCGCCCCCAATACCGTGATCTGGTATTCATGGAATGCATCGTATTCCAGCATTTTCTCGCAGAAGCGAAGGCTGGTCATGCCGTTGCCAACCACCACGATCTGTTTTTTCTTTTTGATCTGCATCCCAAGGAATCCTTTTTTAAGAGCGCGTATCCTTATCAGGGTCGTTCAGCGGAGTCGACCGGTAATAGGTAAAAAATTACCAAATTGGTCTTATATGCGGTTTGGTGTTGGCAGATGCATCCGGTTCGCGCATCGTCTGAACGTGCATTACAGCTCGAAACCCCAAACCAAGAACTGCCCATGACCGGACTCTACATCCATGTTCCGCTTTGCATGTCGCGTTGCCGCTATTGCGACTTCTACAAAATGACGCCCAACGAGTGGGATAATCTATCGCTATATCTGGAAAGCCTGGCGGTCGAATTGGGACGGTTACCTAAGGGGTTTGCGCCGGACACGGTATTCATTGGCGGGGGGACCCCGACGGCGTTGCCTGCCGAACGTTATGCCGCCATGCTCGATGCGATCCGCCGGAACATTAACCTTTCGCAGGTGATCGAGTTTACAAGCGAGGCCAACCCCGGCACGTTGACCGACGAAAAGCTGGCCGCCATGAAAGCCGGCGGCATCAACCGTGTCTCGATCGGCGTGCAGTCGTTTAACCAGCGGGCGTTAAAGTTGCTGGGCCGCATTCATTCAGCAGATCAGGCCGTCGAAGGCTTTCAGATGCTGCGCGAGGCGGGCTTTGACAACGTCAACATTGACCTAATCCAGAGCATTCCCGGCATGACACCGGATGAGGTGCTGGACGATGCACGAAAAGTGGTGGAACTGGGGCCGGAGCATATTTCCTACTACAACCTGATTTACGAACCGGGCACGCCGATGACGCGCGATCGCGACGAAGGAAAAATCAGTCCGCCGGGTGACGACGATGAGGCGGACAACTATTATGCGGTCAAGGCGTTGCTGGAAAAAGCTGGCTACAACCACTATGAGATTTCCAATTTTTCCAGGCCCGGAAAGGAGTGCCGGCACAATGTACTGTATTGGCAGGGCGGGGAATATCTTGGTTGCGGGCCATCATCCCATTCACACTGGAACGGCAAGCGCTTCGGCAACGTGGCCAATCTGCCGGCTTGGTGCGACCGCATGAAAAAAGGCATCCGGCCATTTGACGAAGTAGAGGAACTATCACCCGAGGACAAGGCCCGCGAAACATTGGTCATGTGGCTTCGCATGACCGACGGCGTCGATCTCGATGAATTTAAAGCGCTGACCGGTTTTTCTGTCGACGATCTCTGCGGCGATGCGGTCTTGTCGATGGTGGAGGAAGGTTTACTGACGTGCAGCACGAATCGGCTGGCCCTAACACCAGGCGCGCTGTTTGTCTGCAATTCGGTTTTTTCCGAGCTGGTTTGAGGCTGGTGGCCTAGTCAGCCAGCAAACGCCAGACCAAGGCGATGGTGCCGCAGATGACAACCCCGAAAGCGATGGGGAGGAAGGTGGCCAACGCCGTCCATTTGCCGCTCTTGGTTTCTTTCCAGATCGTAAAGATGGTGGTGGAGCAGGGGTTGTGGCAGAGGCTGAAAAGCATCAGGCAGATGGCGGTGAGCGTGGTCCATCCGCCACCCCGCAGCAACATGGCAAGTGTCGAGTTTTCGCTGGTTTCAAACATGACGCCGGCCCCTTGTTCGCCAACGCCCGTAATGCCCGTGGTCATGACCGTAAGCATGAGGATCGTGGGAATGACGATCTCGTTAGCCGGGATCGCCACGATGTAGGCGACCATGATCACCCCATTCAGGCCGATTACCCAGCCAATGGGATCGAGCGCTCCAATCAGCCACCCCGCAATCGAGGTGTCGCCGATATGAATATTTGCAATGCTCCACAGGACGATGCCCGCCGGGGCCGCGAAAACGATGGCGCGCCATAGCACGATCAGCGTGCGGTCGATGAGCGAGGTGTAGAGGGTTCTGAGAATTTGCGGCGGGCGGTAGGGGGGGAGTTCCAGGCTGAAGGTGGAGGCTTCGCCTTTTAATACCGTGCGCGAGAGCATCCAGGATGACGCGAATGTGAGGCCAACGCCAAGCAACGCGACACCGAGAACGGAGCCGGCGGCGACCAGACCTGCCAGCGCCGGCGGTGCCAAGGTTCCAAGAAAGACTGTAGCGATCAGGATCTGGGTGGGCCATCGTCCGTTGCACAGGGCAAAGTTGTTGGTAATGATCGCAATGAGCCGTTCGCGCGGGGAATCGATCACGCGGGTGGCCACGACGCCAGCGGCATTGCACCCCCAACCCATGGCCATGGTCAGGGCCTGCTTTCCATGCGCGCCTGTTTTACGGAAGGCGTTATCGAGGTTGAACGCGACGCGCGGCAGATAGCCAAAATCCTCCAGCAGCGTAAAGAGCGGGAAGAATATGGCCATCGGCGGCAGCATGACACTGATCACCCAGGCTGTAGTCAGGTACAAGCCATCGATCAGGATGCCGTCCAGCCACCAGGGCATATGGGCCGCGTCGGCCAGGTTTTTCAGGAAGGGATGCCCATGATCGAGCAGAGCCACGGCTAGCCAGCCGGAGGGCACGTTGGCACCCTCGATGGTAATCCACAGGACCAGTCCCAGCAGGAGAATCATGATCGGGAAGCCCGTTATGCGGTTCGTCAGCAACCAGTCAAGACGACGTTCCCACGAGAGCCGATGTGACGCCCCTTTCTGATCGACGTTCCGGGCTGCGATCTGTGCGGACTCCGCATAAACATTCTCCACCCAGCGGTCGCGCACATCCTGCGGTAACTCCCACCGGAGCTGCTCGGCCCGTTTGATGATCTCTTCACCGGTCATGTATCTACCCTGCCTAGATGTTGATGTGCGGCGTGATCCTGTTCCAGATTGCCGATGGCGCCGGAGGCGACCGCTTCCACGATGCGGGGATCGCCTTCGAGCAGGCGCATGGCAATCCATTCGCGATGCGGCACGTTCGGATAAAGCGATTCGAGCCCGGCGGTAATCTCATCCATTGCTTCACGCAGGCCCGGCACCTCGTACTTCAGAGGATGCGGCTTGCATGGCGTCTGGCCGCTTGCCATATCGCCAATCTCCTTCACCAACCGGTCAACGCCTTTTCCGCTGCGGGCGGCCATTGGAACCACAGGTACACCCAGGTCGCGGGAAAGGCCGCGTTCATCCACGGTGATACCATGGGCCTCGGCTTCGTCGATCAGGTTCACGCAAACAATCACGCGCTGCGTAATCTGAAGGACCTGGAGAACCAAGTTCAGGTTGCGCTCGATGCGCGTGGCATCGACCACGACGAGTGTGACGTCGGGTTGACCAAACAGAATAAAATTGCGCGCGACCTCTTCGTCGTCCGTTGCAGAGAGGAGGGAGTAGGTTCCGGGCAGGTCCACGAGCTTGTAATGCTTTCCGCCGAGCGAAAAGGCGCCTTCCGCCCGGGCAATGGTTTTTCCGGGCCAGTTTCCTGTGTGCTGGCGAAGGCCGGTAAGCGCATTGAAAATCGTACTTTTTCCGGTATTTGGGTTCCCGGCAAGCGCAACAATATGATCCGCTTGACCTAGCCGCATTCCAAGCCGTTCCAGTTTCGAAACGGCGGCAACGGGGCAGCTGTCGCAGGATGTTGAACTTTTTTTAGCCATTCGTTGCCTCCTTTTTGCGGATGAGCACGAGATCGGCCTGTGGACGGCGCAGCGCGATGGAGGCCCCGCGAATCCGGTAGGCAATGGGACTGCCGGAGGGGCTGATCAGATCCACGCTGATCGAACTTCCCGGTACCACTCCCAGATCCAGCAGGCGGTTGCGATCGAGGCCACGGCACAGCGGGGATAGGCCCACTACGGATGCCTGTTCTCCTTCGACCAGACTTGAAAGGCGTTGGAGAGATTCGTCAAACTTTTCCCCATTCTCCAGCGGAACCACCGTGATTTGACTGGCGACATCGACAGAAAAATCAAAGTTGCATCCTTCCGAGTGAATGCACAGCTCCTTGTCGCTTTTTCCCACAATGCGCAACACCGTTCCGGGGGCGATGTTGGCGGCATAGATCTGGGCGTATAGCGACGGAGGTTCATCCTCGACATGAACCACCCGTCCAACCCAGCCATTCGGATAGTCGGTCAACGGCTGTCCGCGGCGGGGGGGCATTTCGCCGGTTGCCGTGGGAATCGGATCTCCATGTGGATCGTAGCGGGGATGGTCGAGTTCCCGGGCCAGCTCATCGACGTCGGCGGCGGAAAGCTTGTGTTCCTCGATGTCCGCCTTCGCGTGCAATTGGTCGTCGCTGATCCCGATTTTATGCGCGAGATAGGTTTCGTAAAGGCGGTGTGCCCGCAGTACATGCAAGGCATACTCCCGACCGCTTGGGGTCAGTTTTAGCGAGCCGTCGCCGCATTCAATCAACTCTGCTGCTTCCAGATCACGGAGCAAGAGGTCCATTTGTTCCGGTGCAATGGAAAGTTCGTCTGCAAGTATTTTCGGGGAAACGGAGATTTCATCATACTCGCATTGCACGAGATGTTTGAGGGTGTCCTGAATGGGGATGCGTTCTTTCATAGCGATGAGCCAAACCCTGCAAAACCCTGTATTTAAAGTAAAGCCTCATAATGCGATGGCCGTATATTGCTGAAAAAATAGGGAAATGTACTTGCAAAGTGGTCGGGAATGCTTAGATTCCCAAGCTCTTGTTGAGCTACAAAGATTTTTATTGAACCATTACCGAGGTATTTACGATGGCTAAATGTGCAGTTACTGGAAAGAAAACCATTACCGGACGCAGTATCATCCGCAAGGGTTTGTCGAAGAAAAAAGGCGGCATCGGTCTTCACGTGACCAGCGCTACCAAGCGTACTTTCAAGCCGAACCTGCAGCGTGTTCGTGTTCGTGATGAAAACGGCACGGTTAAGCGTGTTTGGGTTTCCGCCAAGGCGATCCGCTCAGGCAAGATCACCAAAGCGTAGTTTTTCTGCAAAAGGAAATGAAGAGCCGTCCCGTAACGGGGCGGTTTTTTTGTGTCTTTATCTTGTAGATGCCAAGCCACAAAGAAACCCGATCCTCGCAGAGGTGTGGAGAAAGTCTTCTGGAGTATTTTTGAAGAGACTCTGCGTTCCTGTGAAGTGAACTCAATGTTGCACAAAAAAAACACCTCGCGGATGCGAGGTGCCTGGGTCTTTCAACAAAGAAAGGGATGGTTTACCAGCTAGCCTTGGTCATGCCCGGGATCTGGCCGTTGGATGCCATTTCGCGGAGGGTGATACGGGACAGACCGAACTTGCGGTAGACGGCGTGCGGACGGCCAGTGACCGAGCAACGGTTCATGACGCGGTTGGGGTTGGCATCGAGCGGAAGCTTGCGCAGCTTGCGGACAGCGGCCATGCGGTCTTCCGGAGCGCTTTCCGGATTACTGATGATTTTCTTCAGCTCTATGCGACGCTCATAGTATTTTGCGGCGCATGCGATACGCTTCTGATTCTTAACAATTTTGCTTTTCTTAGCCATATATAGTACGTTCCTTTTGTTGAAAGACCCGTGGATAAAACATAAACGAAGTAGGGCGCGCAATACTAAATGTTTAAAAAAACAAGCGGTTTCAGACGGCATTCCAAAATGACAGCGGAGCAACCCGCTTCTTTTAGTCTTGAATGATGGGCTACAAACCGTATTTTTTGTGCCCATTAATCCACTCGACAAGTTTGCAAGGAGATTCAACATGTCAGAAATCAAAGATTTGGGAACGGCAAAACTAACCTATGGCGACAAGTCGATAGAGTTGCCGGTACTTGAAGGTACAGAGCACGAAAGAGCGGTTGATATTCGCGCACTGAGAAAAGAGACCGGAATGATCACGTATGACCCGGGCTTTGTGAATACCGGCTGCTGCCAGAGCGATATTACTTTCATTAACGGTGAAGAGGGTATTCTTCGGTATCGGGGATACGATATCAACGAACTGGCAGAGAAGTGTGAATTCATCGATGTGGCTTATCTGCTCGTTCACGGAACGCTTCCGAACAAGGATCAGCACGACGAGTTTTCACGGGCTCTGAACCACCACTCGCTGATGCATGAGGACATGCGCCACTTCTTCGACGCCTATCCGGACCACGCCCATCCGATGGCCACGCTGTCGGCGATGGCTGTTTCGCTCTCCACGTTCTATCCGGAACTCGAAGATGCCAGCATCCAGGAAAACATCGACTTTAAGGTGACGCGCCTGCTTTCCAAACTGCGGACGGCTGCGGCCTTCTCGTATAAAAAGTCGATCGGGCATCCGATCGTCTATCCCAAGCATACGATGAAGTACTGCGGAAACTTCCTGAACATGATGTTCTGGACACCGGTCAACGATTACCAGGTCGACCCGGTAATGACCACGGCTCTCAACAAGCTGCTGATC
>JBNKSB010000107.1:0-7732 GCA_050297095.1 Pontiella sp.
GACAAGGAAACCTCCGGCTGCGTCATCTTTGCCAAGAATGAAAAAGCAAAAAAAGACATGATCCCCATGTTCCGGGGAAAGGATATCATGAAAATCTACCGTGCCGTCGCCGTCGGCAAGTTTTCCTCGAAGTGGAAGGAGTTGCACTCCGACATCGATGGCTACATGTCCACCACATTGGTCAAGCTGCTCGATGCCAACCGGCAGGCAAGCTATCTGGAATTGCGCATTGAGACGGGCCGCACCCACCAGATTCGAAGGCATCTGGCCGACAAGCGCCATCCGGTGCTGGGCGACAAGAAGTATGCGGGAACCGGTTCCGTAGTTTCACTGGAGCAACCGCGACAGATGCTCCACGCTTATCGACTGATTTTCCGGCATCCTGCAAGCGGCGAAACCATCCGCGCCACCGCGCCGCTCCCCGGCGACTTCAACCGTTGTCTGGCTCAGCTAAAATTGCGATAGGCACTTGCAGGATCCATCGGATGCGACACGCCAAGGAAATCGACCTGCCTGCCATTGTTGAAATCTACAATGCATCCATTCCCTCCCGACGGGCAACAGCCGATCTGCATCCCGTTCGCGTTGAGTCAAAAATGGAATGGTTTCATGAGCATTCCCCCGACCGCTACCCCCTTCTCGTACACGAAATCGCCGAAAAAGTGGTGGCGTGGGTCAGCGTGCAATCTTTTTATGGAAGACCCGCTTATAAACATACAGCGGAAATCAGCATATATGTCCACCCTGAACATCAGGGCGAAGGTATCGGCCGAAAGCTGATGGAGGAAGGTATATCCGCGGCCCGTGCAGTCGGTATCAAATCGCTGGTTGCATACGTGTTTTCCCACAACGCCGCCAGCCTCGCGCTGCTAAACCGCTTCGGATTTGAAGAATGGGGCGTCCTACCCGATGTGGCGGAAATGGACGAACAGCAATATAGCGTTACCATTATGGGTAAGCGCATCAGCCCCTAAAGGAAATCCATCTGGTTCAGTTCGGCGACCGGCCGGAAGGATTGGCGATGCTCCGGCATTGCACCATGTTGTTTCAACGCCTCCAGATGCTGCTTTGTTCCATAGCCCTTGTGCCCCGCAAAACCATATTCCGGATATTGGGCATCCAGCTCAACCATGATGCGATCGCGGGTCACCTTGGCAATGATGCTGGCCGCCGAAATGGAGATGCTCAGGGCATCGCCCTTGACGATGCTTTTCGACCCGCATGGAAGCCCTTTGACCGGCAGTCCATCAACAAGCGCAAACTGCGGATCGACCTTTTGAGCGGCCAATGCCATGGCTTTATGCGTGGCCTTGAGAATATTGATCCGGTCAATCTCTACGGCATCGACGATGCCGACCCCTATGGATGCGAATTCGGAGGCGGTCAGCAATTCAAAATATTCTTCGCGCCGGGCTTCGGTCATGGCCTTGGAATCGGTCAACCTGCCAAAGGTCGAATCCAGCTCGGACAAAATATAGTCGGGATCAAAAATGACGGCGGCGGCCACAACGGGCCCGGCCAGCGGCCCCCGGCCTGCCTCGTCGATGCCGGCCAGACGCAAAAAACCCGACGCCCAAGCTTCTTTTTCATAGAGCAGGACATCGGGCATTGAATCGCCTCGCGTATGAATTAGACGCGGCGTTCTTTAATGCGGGCCTTTTTGCCGGCCAAGTCGCGCAGATAGTACAGCTTTGCGCGGCGAACCTTACCGTGACGATCGATTTCAATCTTGTCGATGTTCGGGCTGTTCAGCGGGAATACACGCTCAACACCTTCACCATAGGAAACACGGCGAACGGTAATCGACTCCATGACGCCGCCACCCTTGCGGGCAATCACGGTGCCGGTGTAGATCTGGATACGCTGTTTCTCGCCTTCCTTGATCCAATAGTGAACCTTGATGGTGTCACCGATAACGAACTTGGGAAAACGGTCCTGCTTGGCCTGTTCCTGGCTGATTTTTTCTACAGTGTTCATAAAAGTCTCTCACTTCCGGATTTATTAAAAGAGCGCTAGATAATAGCTGATGGCCTTTCGCGGTCAAGCGTTGTTTTCGCCATTTTCATCACTATTCGCCAACAGATCGGCACGTCGTTTCCGGGTGCGTTCCAGAGCCTTTTGACGGCGCCATTCGGCGATTTTTCCATGGTCTCCGCTAAACAGGATTTCCGGCACTTTCATGCCGCGAAACTCCGGCGGGCGGGTATATTGCGGATATTCCAGCAGCCCGGAGGAAAAGGACTCCTCTTCGGTGGCCACCTCCCCGCCGCCCAGCACGCCCGGCCGCAGGCGAACCACGGCATCAATAACGACATTGGCCGCCAGAACTCCGTTGGTCAGCACATAGTCGCCAATGGAAATCTCCTCGTCCACCAACACTTCGTGGACCCGTTCGTCGATTCCCTCGTAATGGCCGCAGATAAAGATCAGGTGGCTGTATTCGTCGGCCAGCCGGCGGGCGTCGGATTGATGAAAGGTTTTCCCACCGGGCGTCAGCAGAATCACATGGCTCATTGGGGTCAGGATCGATTCCACCGCCGCAAATAGAGGCTCCGGCTTCATCACCATGCCCGGCCCGCCCCCAAAGGGACGATCGTCCGCGGTGTTATGTTTGTCCGTGGTAAAGTCGCGCGGGTTGATGGCATTAAACTCAACCAACCCCGCGTTGGCCGCGCGCTTCATCATGCTTTCCTGAAGAAAGCCGTCGAGCATTTGCGGAAACAACGTCACCACATCGATTTTAAGCACATCATTCATAAAACAACCTCGGCATTATTAATAACACTAAGGCACGAAGGGCTCAAAGATTCACGAGGCAACAGACTGATTTTTTTACCTTCGTGAGCTTGGTGTCTTTGTGTTTAGCCAACAAAAAAGAGCGAGCCATGTGCCCGCTCTTTTTGCTGCTTCAGCTGGAAATATATCGCTTAGTCAACGACTTCAAGCATAGCTTTACGGCCCTGCTTGGCGGCCATCGAATTCAGGATGGTGCGCATCGCTCCAACCGTCTTGCCGCTCTTGCCGATGATTTTGCCGATATCCTTGGCGTTGCAACGAAGCTCGAAAATGACGGTCTTGTCACCATCAATCTCGGTGATCTCCACTTCGTTGGGCGAGTCGACCAGCGACTTCGCAATCGTTTCAAGTACCTGCTTCATGCTTAGGCTTTTTCTTCGGTCGCTTCGTCAGCAACCTCTTCAGATGCAGGAGCCTCTTCAACCACTTCTTCAGCCTCAGCTTCTTCAGCAACGGCGGGGACTTCCTCTTCCTTAACCTCGCCGGAAACGGCCTTTTCAACCGGTAGCTCGCGAGCCTTCGCGATCAGGCTTTTTGCGGTATCGGACGGTTGTGCACCGTTTCCGAGCCAGTAATCAGCGCGGTCGAGGTTCAGCGAAAAGTTGTTGCCATCCTGCTTGGGGTCGTACCATCCCAGCGTTTCAATAAAACGTCCGGTCGGTGCATAACGCGAATCCTGAACGATTACACGATAGAATGCGGCGTTGCGGTTGCCCATTCTGCGAAGTCGAATCTTAACTGCCATATCGTATTTTCTCCGTAGTGTATCCCTGTTATTTCGGGTAAAGGGGCTACTTTGTAGTGAACTTCTTGAGGTGCCGCAACCTTTTTTCCATCTTTTTGAACTGCTTGCCCATCTTCCCCATCTGGTCAAAGCGCTTCAGCAACTGGTTGACATCCGCAAGCTTGCGCCCGCAACCCTTCGCAATGCGCAACCGTCGGCTCCGGTCGATCTGTTTCGGATTTTTCCGCTCCCACGGCGTCATGCTCTGGATGATCGACTCGAACTTCTTCATTTCCAGCTCGGAAGCACTGGAGACGGCCTCCTTCTGTTTTGCATCCATCTTCAGCGTATTGCCGGGAAGCGCATCCAGCATATTGGAAATCGGCCCCATTTTCTTCATCATCTGGATCTGGCCGAGGAAGTCCTCAAGGTCGAGTTGGTTTTTCGCCAGCTTTTCCTGCATTTTCAGTGCCGCGTCCTGATCGACAACATCCTGCGCCTTTTCCACAAAACTGACCACATCGCCCATGCCCAGAATGCGCGACGCCATGCGATCGGGATAGAACGGTTGCAGGTCGTCCATCTTTTCGCCCACACCGGTCATCAGGATAGGGCAACCGGTCACGGCATGGACCGAAAGCGCCGCCCCGCCGCGCGCGTCACCATCGAGTTTGGTCAAAATCAACCCCGTCAGTCCGACGGCTTCCTTGAAGGTTTCGGCCACATTGACCGACTCCTGGCCAATGGCGGCATCAAGCACCAGCACCTTGTTCATCGGCTTCGTCTCGGCCTCGAATGCCGCCAGTTCCTGCACCAGCTCCTCGTCGATCTGGAAACGGCCGCCGGTGTCGTAGATCACGATATCGTATTTATCGTCTACCGCGGCCTTGGCAGCGCGTGCGCCCAGTTGAGGAACGGTTTCCCCCGGATGGGGAGCAACAACCTCGCATCCCACCTGCCCCGCCAGAATCGACAGCTGCTCGACGGCTGCCGGACGGCGAATATCGCAGGCCACCAGTAGTACACGTTTGCCCGACTTTTTCCAGCGGAAGGCCAACTTGCCAGCCGAAGTGGTCTTGCCGGAACCATGCAGTCCCATCAGCATGACCGATGTGGGCTTAGCGTTAAGATGAAAATCTTCATGTGCGCCACCAAACAGGGCAACCAGCTCGTCGTTGACAAACTTGACCACCTGCTGGCCGGGGGTAACGCTGTTGAGCACCTCCTCGCCGAGGCACTTTTCCTGCACCTTCTTGATAAAGTCGCGCGCCACCTTGAAATTGACGTCCGCTTCCAGCAACGCTAGCCGCACCTCGCGCAGCGCGTCCTTGATGTTTTTCTCCGTTAGCTTGCCGTAGCCACGCAGATTCTTGAATGTCTTCTGCAATGCAGATGAAAGATTTTCGAACATAATTTCGGTATTGGTTATTCGTTTTTGAAAGCCTCGGAGTAAAACGTAAACAGACGGCTTTTAAAACCACGAATGCGCGCGAATTGACGGGAATGCTTCTACTGGCAGGTCGCGAATGCCCTGCCGCAAGGACTGTAGCGGCGTTTCCCAGAAGCACCCAGCGGCTCTAGAACCGCCACGACGACTTTCGCCATAACATTTCTCATTCGCGTTGATTCGCGTCCTTTTGCGGTTACAATCCGTTTCGTCTAATAGGAGCTTTCAGATGCCAAAAATCTTCACGAAGGCGGGTGACAAGGGGGAAACAGGGCGGTTTGACGGAACGCGCGTACCGAAGAGCGATCCGTTGATCGAAGTGAACGGAACGATCGATGAATGCAACTCGCTGATCGGATTGGCGCGCAGCTATGTCGAGGACGCCGGACTGAATGCGATTCTAAAAAACTACCAGAGCCAGCTGATCGTCGCGGGCTCGGAAGTGACCAACGTAAAGCATGACAAACGGCTTCCTTTCATCACCGAAAAAGAGATTGCCGCCATGGAAAACCTGATCGATTCGCTGGAGGAAACACTGCCGCCGCTAACCCACTTCATCCTGCCGGCCGGTGGCAAGGCTTCAGGCCACTTGCATTTGGCCCGCACCGCCTCACGCAAAGTGGAGCGGCGACTCGTCGCCCTGCGGGAATGCACCGAAGTCAATCCAGTCCTCCTCGCCTACTTCAACCGCCTCTCCGACACCCTGTTTGTGCTTGCCCGCCACGCTGCCAAGCTTTCCGGCAATGCGGACGAAGTTTGGGTTAACCCGCAAAAACAACCACAGGAAAATCGCTGACATGCGCATTCATTGGACCGCAACCCTCCTGATTATGGCAAGCCATCACGCAACGCTACTGACTGCACTCGGCGGGGCGACTACGCCTTACGAACCGCCCTTGACATCCTTTCCACTGGGTCAGGTTGTCCTGAACCCCGATTCAGAAGGCCGCCCTACTCCCTTCATGAAGCACCGCGACAAATTTCTGGAGGGACTGGCGAAAAGCAATCCAGACGATTTTCTCTACAACTTCCGCGATGCCTTCGGCCAACCGCAACCAAAGGGCGCACGGCAACTGGGCGTATGGGAAGACCGGACCTGCAAACTGCGCGGGCATGCCACCGGACACTACCTCAGCGCCATCGCGCAGGCCTATGCCAGCACCACCTACGATCCCAAACTGCAGTCCGTTTTTAAGCAGAAGATGGAAACCATGGTCGATGCGCTCTACCGACTTTCCAGCATGTCGGGACAACCAGCCAAATCCGGAAAAGGCCATACATCGGACCCGACGCAAGTGCCGCCCGGCCCGGGCAAGGACGGCTATGATTCCGACCTGGGCAAGGATGGGATCCGCACCGACTACTGGAACTGGGGCGAAGGCTTCATCAGCGCCTATCCGCCGGACCAGTTTATCATGCTCGAACATGGAGCCGGCTACGGAGAGGGAAACGATCAGGTTTGGGCCCCCTACTACACCCTGCACAAAATCCTCGCTGGACTGATGGATTGCTACGAACTCGGCGGAAATCCAAAGGCGCTGGAAACGGCAAAAGGCATGGGGATTTGGGTCTACAAACGGCTCGCCGCCCTACCGAAAGAAACCCGCGCAAAGATGTGGGACAGCTACATCGCTGGCGAGTATGGCGGCATGAACGAAGCCATGGCCCGCCTCGGCCGGCTGACCGGCGACCAACGCTTCCTGGAATGCGCGAAGCTTTTCGACAACGCCGCCTTTTTCGGCGATGCAGACCACAAGGGATTGGCGGACGATGTCGATACCCTCGGCGGCCGTCACGCCAACCAGCATATCCCGCAGATCACCGGCGCCCTCGAAATCTACACGGCCACGCACGATCCCCACTACTACCGCGTAGCCGATAACTTCTGGGACATTTGCACGCAGCACTACATGTATTCCATCGGCGGGGTGGCCGGCGCACGCCATCCAAACAACCCGGAATGTTTTACGGCCGAACCGGACAGTCTCTTTAAGAACGGATTTAATGAAACCGGCCAGAACGAAACCTGCGCCACCTACAACCTGCTCAAGCTGGGCCGACGCCTCTTCATGTACGATCCCGACCCAACGTACATGGACTACTACGAGCGCGCACTCTACAACGATATCCTCGCCTCGGTCGCCGAGCACGACGCCGGCAACACCTATCACATTCCGCTGAACCCGGGCGCCATCAAAAGCTTCAGCAATGCCAACATGGACGGCTTCACCTGCTGCAACGGCACCGCGCTCGAAAGCGCCACCAAGCTGCAGAACACCATCTATCTCAAAAGCGCGGATGGCGACACGCTATACGTCAACCTCTACATTCCTTCGACGCTGGATTGGAAGGAGCGTGGAGTTAAAATCACGCAGGAAACCGATTTCCCCTACTCCGACACGGTCAAACTGACCATCCACGGATCGGGTCCATTTGCCCTGGGCATGCGCATCCCCGACTGGATTGCCGGGAACTTCGGATTAAAGTATCATGGCGAAGAAACGACGCTTGATCTTACCCCTGGGAGCTACCTTACCCTGAATTATAACTGGAACGATGGCGACACACTGGAGCTCAAGCTGCCGATGGATTTCCACCTCATGCCGCTGGCGGACCAGCCGAACATTGCGAGCATCTTCTACGGTCCGGTCCTGCTGGCGGCCGAAGAACCGGGACCACGCACCGATTGGCGCAAAATCACACTGGATCCAAACGACATCGGCGCAGCCTTTAAATGCGGCCCATCCACGCTGCGCTTCGAGTCC
>JBNKSB010000108.1:0-2997 GCA_050297095.1 Pontiella sp.
GGCCGCGCAGCAGTTTTCCGTTATCCGTTACAAAGGTCGTGCGCTCCATATTGAGGTGCGGCCGACCGCGTGCAACGCCATAGGCTGCGGGTGCAACCATGACCTGCAACACAAGCAACGCGAGCAATGACAACGGTAAAAAAGGCAACTTGCCACGATTTCTTTCCAGCGGAATGGATTTCATTAATCTTCTACCTCTTTTGTTCAGAATCCAACGACATGCAATCCGGGTCTGCGCACTCCCTTACCGTCCCCTGCGCGACGGCAAGTCCACCCCGAAAGGTACGTTGAACCATTTTGTAGCGTTGCATCCCTATGCAGGGTTGGACAATGGGCGTTTTTGAAAGAAAAATACGGATTCATGAAACCCACCATCCGGATCAGCACGGCACAGGATGGGTTTGCATGAACAGCCAGTCGAATCCTTATCTTTCTGCCGGTGTTTTCATTGCCAACATTGCAATATCCCCAGGGCTGAGCGCGCTGGCGTAGATACGGAAGTCGTCCACCTTCGCCTTGAGCAAGGGATCGGGATGCTGCGATTTGCCGATAAAGTTACGTGAGGTCTTGCCGAGTGCGCCGGGCGTAAGCGTGAGCCTGGCGCTATGCCCGACCGCCTCGCCGTTGATGGGTGAAAGATACATTATAGGCTTCGGTACCGTTGCCGAAATCAATAACCGTGACCATGGGACCGGGGCGTCGACATAAATTCACGCGGTGAGGCTGAAGTTCGTCAGTCCGGCGTTCATAGTCACCGTCCCTACAGAATATCTCCTGCATTTGACATTCCCGAGAGGTAGCAGTATTCTATCCCCCTGCAATGGAGGGGTTCATGGTGGCGAGGGAGAAGAAGCTGGTATTGATCATCGACGACGAGGCAAACGACAGGTACTTGCTGAGCGTCATGCTCAACGACGGGGGCTACGAGGTGATTGAGGCGTCCAATGGAGCGGACGGACTGCAGTTGTTTCGGGAACAACATCCTGACCTCGTTATCGTCGATTTGCGCATGCCGGGAATGGATGGACTGGAGGTGCTTGCCGAGATATCCGGGGAGCAGAGCAACACGCCGGTCATCGTCGTTTCCGGCTCCGAACGCATCGACGATGCCATCCAGGCCATCCGCCTCGGGGCATCGGACTACCTGCTCAAGCCGATCAACGAACCTTCGGGCCTGTACCATACGTTGAGCAAGAATCTTGAGCGCGTTGCGTTGATCAAGCAGAACGAACGCTTTCGGAAAAACCTCGAGGCCCAGCTTCAAAAAATCTACGAGGACGACGAGGCGGGGCGCAAGATCCAAAACCGACTGCTCCCTTCCCCAGAGCGGCGATACGGCGAATACACCCTGCGGCAATCCATTCTACCTTCGATGGCCCTTAGCGGCGATTTTCTGGATTATTTCAGCATCAACGACAACCAGTTTGCGTTCTACGCCGCCGATGTCGCCGGGCATGGTGTTTCTTCAGCCCTGGTTACCGTGTTGCTTAAGAGCTTCATGGTGAAACACCGAGACAGATACGTTGCCGGCCAGGACGAAACCATTCTCGACCCAGCGGCCTTGGTCAAGATGCTCAACACCGAACTGCTACGCGAGAAGCTCGACAAACATTTGACGCTTTTTTTCGGCGTTCTGGATCGAGCCAGCAATTCGTTGATCTACTGCAATTGCGGCCAATATCCCTACCCTTTTCTTATAACGGCCGATGGCACCCAGCTTCTTGAAGAAAAAAGCATGGCGGTCGGCATGTTCGATTTTGCCGAATACCACAATGCCCGGATCGACCTTCCGTCCGCCTTCCGTCTCACTATTTTCTCGGATGGCGCACTCGAATTGGACGAGCGGACCGGGCAGGCGGAGCAGATTCAATATCTAGCCACGCTCGATACGGAAGCTGAAGTGCAGGCCTTTTTGGAGCGGGCCCGCAAGAGCGATGACCTTCCGGACGATGTTTCCGTGCTTTCGGTGGAAAGAAACTGGAGGCAGTCATGAACGCAGGCAGAATACGCTACGCAGAGAAAAGCGGGCTCTATACCATCCAGTTGCTGGGCCAGGTGCGCCATACCATTAGCGAAGGACTCGACAAGTTGATTGAGCGCATCGCTTCGGACCCCCATGCCCGCAGCATCGCGGTGGACCTCACCGAGGCAGACTATCTCGACAGCACCATCCTCGGGCTGCTTGCCCGAATCGCGACGATTTCAAGAACCCGTTTCCAGCAACCCGCCCCCTTGTTTTCATGCAAGCAGGAAGTCAATGAGGTCCTGAATTGCATGGGATTCGACCAGGTCTTCCACATTACCGGAAAGCATGGGGAACTCGGCGATGCTCCGTGCGACATCACGGAAGAAACCACGGCCACAGCGGCTCTGCTGCTCAAGGCGCATCGGGAGCTAAGCCAAATGAATGCCCGGAATGCCGATGTTTTCCACGATATCGTGGAATTGCTGGAGGCCGAAATAGAGGGATGAAAAAACCGTGAATGAACCGAGAAACGGCTAGAGGTCTCGATTCTATAACCGACCAAGGAAGGAGAACATTGGATGAAGGCGAAAAAGATTTTGCTGGTCGATGATTCCCGGCAGGATGTCGAACTGATGCTCGCGGCGTTGGAGGAGCAAAACCTGGCCAACGAGGTTGTGGTGGCACACGATGGCGAGGAGGCACTGGACTATTTCTACCGGCGCGGCATTTTTGCGGATCGGCCCAGGGAACATCCGGCGGTGGTTTTTCTCGACCTGAAGATGCCGAAGGTCGATGGCTTCGAGGTCTTGCGCCAAGTCAAGGGCGACCCCAAGCTCAAACGCATTCCTATTGTGATCTTGACCTCTTCGCGCGAGGAGGAAGACCTGATCAAGAGTTACGACAACCGAGCCAACGCCTATGTGCTCAAGCCCGTTGTTTTCCATACATTCATCGACGTGGTCAAGCAGCTGGGCCTGTTTTGGGTGTTGACCAATGAAATTCCTTCGAACGGATGAGGGCGATTCCTGCAT
>JBNKSB010000109.1:0-3064 GCA_050297095.1 Pontiella sp.
GTTCCGACCGGCCCGAATCCCACCTCCGGCTTCATCTATCATCTGAAAGAGGAAAACGTTCATCCCGTCGCCGTCTCGGTCGAGGACACCATGCGCTCGGTCATCTCCTGCGGCGCTGGCTCTGATAAGCTCATCGAACAGCTAAAAGCGGAATCCCTCGAACAAAAACCCAGTGCATGACCTCAGGTCGCAACGTAGCTCGCACGTCCGATGCGAGTGTTTCCCATTTAGACGAATGCGGACCGGATATCCACGCTACGGCATCGGCAGGCCATCCATCGAATGGATGGATTTTTCGAGCAGCTCGTCGGGCAGCGGATAGTCCTGGAGCTTCCCGTCGAAGAACGCCTCGTAGCCCTTGAGGTCCATCAGGCCATGTCCGGACCAGTTGAAGAGAATGGTCTTTTCCTTGCCCTCCTCCTTCGCGCGCTTGGCTTCGCGGATGGCTTGGGCGATGGCGTGCGACGTTTCCGGCGCGGAGATGAATCCTTCCGTGCGGGCAAACTGGACCGCGGCTTCGTAGCATTCCATCTGTCCAAGGGAATTGGCTTCGATGTGCCCTTCGCGCATCGCGTGGCTGACCATCGGTGCCATGCCGTGGTAGCGCAGGCCGCCGGCGTGCAACGGCGGAGGCACGAAGGTGTGGCCAAGGCTGTGCATTGGCAGAAGCGGCGTCATCATGGCGACATCGCCCGAGTCGTAGCGGTACTGCGCGCGTGTGAGCGTCGGGCAGGCTTCCGGCTCGGTGGCGACCACGCGGATGTCTTGGCCGTGGATGCGATCGTTGATGAACGGGAACGCCAGCCCCGCAAAGTTGGATCCGCCGCCGGCGCAACCAATGATCACGTCGGGATAGTCGCCCACCTTTTTCATCTGGGCCTGCGCTTCGAGGCCGATCACGGTCTGGTGCAGCATGACGTGGTTGAGCACGGAGCCGAGGGCGTAGCGGGTATCCTCGCGCTGCACACATTCCTCGATCGCTTCCGAGATGGCGATGCCGAGGCTACCGGGAGTGTCCGGATCCTCGGCCAGGATCTTGCGGCCGGTTTCGGTTTCCATGCTCGGGCTGGCGACGCAGTTGCCGCCCCACGTGCGCATCATGATTTTGCGGAACGGTTTCTGGTCAAAGCTGATGCGGACCATGTAGACCTTGCACTCCAGGCCGCCGACCATGGCGCAGGCGAACGACAGCGCCGAGCCCCACTGCCCCGCCCCGGTTTCGGTGGTGAGCTTCTTGATGCCGAACTGCTTGTTGTACCACGCCTGCGGAATGGCCGTGTTGGGCTTGTGGCTGCCGGCGGGCGACACGCCTTCGTTCTTGTAGTAGATCTTGGCCGGCGTTCCCAGCGCCTGTTCCAAACGGCGCGCGCGGTAAAGCGGCGTTGGCCGCCACATTTTAAGGTAGCCCATGATTTCGTCGGGGATGTCGATCCAACGCTCGGTGCTGACCTCCTGCTCGATCAGATTCATCGGAAAGAGCGGTGCCAGCGCTTCGGGGCCGATCGGGTTGCCATTCACATCCACCGGCGGCGGCATCGGATGCTCGAAATCGGCCGCCAGGTTGTACCACTGCTTCGGTAGTTCGTCTTCGGTTAACGTCACCTTGATCGCTTCACTCATACCGCCCCCTTGTGGGTGAATAGTTACGCTGGAAAAACAACAGGCTGTTGTAGCCGCTTGCCGGCGCAGGGTCAAGAAACATGGAATTACATTAGGTGTTTTTGTATTCCGCTGTCCATACACGACGGGTTGGTCTCACACAGTCATCGACTCTGAGGGACGAGCCCTCAGGCTCAGACTCGAACGAGAGCAATGGAAATAACGGTGGTTTTTTCCATTTCACAAAAAATTGCCGGGAGAAATGAACAATATGCGAGTATTGTGGTCATATTATACATCATGAAAATAAAACAAGCTGCCTTCACGCTCTTTACCGCTCTTCTGGGTCTTCTCACCCTACCAGTGACAGCCCGGTCGGAAATTCCTCAACCGCGAATCAGCCTCTCGGCCACCAATGCCCCCGCCCTGACGTTGGACATCTCCAACGTGGCCACCGGCGGCACCTACTATGTCGAGCAAACCGACCAGCTGACAACCAACAGCAACTGGCAGGAGGTCTATTCGTTCGAGGGATCGGTCGGCAACACCAACTGGATCACGACGCTCCCCACCAACACAGCATTCTACCGCGTCGTACGGGAGCCCTATCACGCCAAGGTCGGCCAAACCGCCGTATTTCAGACGCATTTCCATGGCGTGGCCGGCACGGCGCACATCGTCAACAACCACACCATCGAACTGCGCAACTTCACCTACGACGGTACCGGCATCGACGTGCGGGTGATCGTGTCCCCCAACGCCTCGTTCAGCCCCTATACGATTATCAGCGGGAACCTGCTCGGGCCCGCCTACTCGAATGCCACCCTAACCTTCGCCGTGCCGGAAAGCATCAATCTCGACTACGTGTCCTACATCAGCATTTGGTGTGTTCCTGTAGGCATCAACTTCGGCGACGGCACGTTCCAGTAATCCATACGGGATAGAGCAAATTTATTAAACCCGTAGCCAGGGACAAACACGGTAGAACACCGACTAGAATCGTAATCCGTGCAAATCGGTGTTCATCGATAGCTACAGAATTATTTGAAATGCTATAGCACGACACTCTTCATTTTTCTTTTGGAACAAAGCAACCGGACCGGCTGCGGTACGTATCGCAGGCGGCTCGCCTGCAGTATCTCGCAACTTAACTGAAACTGGTATGAGACCTGTGGAGCAATTGCCACCGATGGACACGTATCCATGATTTGCAACGGATGGATTTGGTCTCACACAGAGCAACGCAGAGAACCGGCTGATTTTTGCTTTTTCGCGGCGCGGCGCCACTCGTAATCAAAATTACCAGCTGGCGTGCGCGGTGTGCCTCATTTGACCTTGACCAAGTGGGGCGATTTGTCCCATTGTCTATCGGTTTTATTAAACCCAATTTTTAAGAAGGAAACTGCAATATGTTGAACCGGGCCATGGGAGTGTTTTCCAGCGATATTGGCATCGATCTGGGAAC
>JBNKSB010000110.1:0-4755 GCA_050297095.1 Pontiella sp.
CGCCCCATTTCCATGCCGACGGTTTCGGATGCGGTGATCTGGATATGGTCGACGTAGCTGCGGTTAAAGACGGGTTCGAAGATGGCGTTGGCAAAGCGGAACGATAGAATGTTTTGCACCGTCTCTTTTCCAAGATAGTGATCGATGCGGTAGATTTGGGACTCATCGAGATAGTGCAACAGTTCGGCATTCAGCGTCCGGGCGCTTTCCAGATCCTTCCCGAAGGGTTTCTCAATCACCACACGCGTCCAATTGGCAGCCCCCGGTTTGCTCACCATCCCCGTACGCTTCAGCAACTGGACGGCTGTCTTGAACAGCGAAGGAATGATAGATAAATAATAAAGGCGGTTGGCCGGATAGGTTTCGACATCCTCGAACTTTTGCTTGAGTTCGTCATACGCCTCTTGCGTGGAAAGATCGCCCTTGTGGTAGCGGATGTGCTGAACGAATCGTTCAACCGTCTCCTCCTCCGCCGCCAACCGGGAAAACTCCTTGATCGATTCCGCCATCATGCCGCGGAAGATTTTATCGTCATAGTCGCGGCGGGCGAAACCAACGATGGTGAACTGTGCCGGAAGCAGGTTCTGGGCATAGGCGATGTAGAGTGCAGGGATGAGCTTGCGGTGCGTGAGATCGCCCGTTGCTCCGAAAATAACGATCGTGACGGGTTCCTGTACGCGGCTTTCGCCGACTGGTCCGGATGTAGACATTGCTTTAAACTCCTTGTTGATTGCAAATTACCCTACGCTCGCGACGTCCGCTTTTCAACGCTTGCCGTCCTTCCGTTTTACCGCTACCGTACTGCGCATCCATACTTATGAAGATACTCGCCCGACACCTGTTCATGAACCTGCTGAAGCCGCTGCTGTACCTGCTGGCGTCCTTCACGCTGATGCTGATTATTGCCGACCTGATGGACAACGGTTCCGACCTGCTCCGATCAGACGCCTCCGTCTCGATGATGCTTCGCTACTATGGCCTGCTGATTCCTTCACGGCTGATCATTATCGTGCCGCTCTGCCTGTTGCTGGCCACGCTCTACAGCCTGTCAATGCTGACGCGCCACAGCGAGATCGTCGCCATGCGGGCCAGCGGCATCAGCATCTACCGCATCGTGCGACCCTACCTGCTCATGGGCTTGATCTGCTTTGTCTTCACCGGGGCCGTCAACGAATATTACGGCCCCCAATTCGCCTATCAGGCCAGCCAGCTGATGCGCAGGCAGACCGAAAAAAACGAGAACGTCTACTACCAGCAGATCCCGTTTGAAAACCGCACGGCCGGCCACAGCTGGTACATCGAACAGTTCGACACCCGCCCGCCCAAGTATGTCATGCGCGGCATCAACCTGCGCCTACTGCGAGCCGACGGCTCGGACAAGGCAAAGATCACCGCCCGCAAGGGGCAGTGGCTCGACCACCGGTGGTGGTTCGAGGACGGTTCCATTCAGAAATACGACGAAAACAACAACCTCGCCGGCCCGCCGGAAACCTTCCTTACCAAGGAGATGCGCGACCTGCCCGAAATTCCCGAGGATTTCATGGGCGAAGCCAAGCCCGCCGAATACCAATCCTCGCTCGAACTCGGAAAATATATCCAAACGCACCAGTTTCTTTCCTCGGAAACGATCAACAAGTACGAAGTGGATTTCCACCACAAGCTCACCACGCCTTTCATCTGCATCATCGCCACCATCATCGGCATTCCCGTCGGCGCACATACCGGTCGAAAGGGCGCTTTAGCCGGCATCATGATGGCCATCGGCATGTTCTTCGGTTTCTATGCGTTGCAGTTTACCATGGAATATCTGGCCAAACAGATGATCCTTGCCCCGTGGGCCGGAGCATGGACCGCCGTCATCGCCTTCCATCTCATTGGAGGTGTTATGATCCACCGCATGAGGTAATGAACATGGAAACTTCTCTTCAGGACATCTACGACGGGTTTGCCGACACCTACGAGGAAAACCGCGGCCTGTTCGACATGACCCCGGTGCTCGATTCCTTCTTTGGGCGCCTGAATCTGAAAAGAGGCAGGGCGCTTGACCTAGGATGCGGTGCCGGGGAACCGTTTGGCCGTTTTTTCGTTGATCGCAACTGGGACGTTACCGGCGTCGATTTTTCCGAGCGCATGTTGCAGCTGGCCGCCAAATATGTCCCCGAAATGAACACCATTCACGCCGATATGCGACAGATTGAATTCGAGGCGGACCAGTTCAATGCCATTACCGCAATCTACAGTTTGTTTCACGTGCCCGCCAGTGACCACCCCGCCCTGCTCCAAAAATTCCATCGGTGGCTGCAACCCGGTGGCAAAGTGCTGTTTACCTATGCGACCCGGGATTTCACGGGACAAGAGGAGTTCGATGGCCGGTTGGAATTCATGGGCCAGGCTCTGTACTACAGCCACAAATGTCCGGAGGCATTGATTGCCGATCTCAAGCAAGTCGGATTTAGCATAGACGCGGCGGAATACCGGGACATCGGAGATGAAGTATTCCTGTGGATTACAGCAGGAAAACCGCAACGATAAAGAGATTCGTCAAAATGAAGAAATGCCCATTCTGTGCCGAGGAAATCCAGGACGAAGCCATCAAGTGCAAGCATTGCGGAGAATTCCTCGATGGCTCGACCCGGCCGCTTGCCCAGCCCAAGGAAAAGCTGCCGTGGCAATTCCGGACCTCCTTTATTGTCATTGCACTCTGCTGTGTAGGCCCACTCGCCCTGCCGCTGATCTGGTGGAGGCCCAACACATCGCGCACCATGAAGGTCATGTTGACCCTTCTGGTTCTGGTGGTTAGCTACTTGCTTTACCTCGTCACAAAAAAATCGATCGAAACGATCCAGGAATATTACGAGTTGATCGAAGACCTCTACTAACCCGGTCGCGCTCAACGGGGCAGCCACGAGCGATTGTGCGCAACAAAGCGGTAACCGGTTTCCATCACCCAGCGGAAGAATCGCGAGCGCTCGTAAAGTTTCAGCATCCACACGCACTTTCCGCCGAGCGCGAGAGATTGGAGCACAGCATGGGCGGCCTTGAGCACGCGACCATCGGGCAGCACCAGCTGCACCGCTCGTTTGCATTCCTCCTCACGCACCTGGGGAAATTCCTCAAGGGCTTCCTGATAGGGGCGGTATTCAACAGTATTGCCAGTGGTCTTTCGCCAGCGCTGGATCCAGCGAAAGCAGAATCCACAGTCACCATCCCATAACATCGTGGGTTTGTTTATTGCCATGTCAAGGTCTCCCGACTCACAGGGGAAAGGTATTCCCCCCGATAGCTCCGTTGCCAGACATTTCCGCTCTCGCAGTGCTCGGCCCTCGTGGTAAAGCGGTACAGAAAATAACGGGCCCGAATGTAACGCAGTGGATGGTCGGGGAAAGGATTTTCCTTCAGGAGTTTAAGCGTGGGGTGGTCATTTTCCAGCAGGTTTCCGATAAAGCGAATAAACCAAGGTTCGTAGCCGCGCGTGTAGACGCCTTCGCGCGTCACGAGTACCGAAAATGGAAGAAACCACATGAGCCACCCGAGTCGCAGATGATACGGCGCGATGAATGGCGGAATACGGAAGAGCCGCCCCGGTTTGGCCTTGAATTCGTAGGGCAGCCATACCGTAATCGATGGCGTTTAAACGGCCGGCACCTACAAAATAGGCCACGTAACCGAAATTGAATTTGCAAGCGGCCTATTGCGGACTAGACTTCCTGTGTTTCGAAAAGAAGAGATCGGAAACATGCTAAAAGATAATTGCGAACTCCAAACCTGCATGTCTGCCGACACCGCCCCAAGCGCGTCCGGCAAAACGGAAAGTTGCCGCTCCTACTGGAGATTGAACCAGTGGCAAATCCGGCAATATCGGCACGCCATTGATGAAAACAAATGGTATATGAGCGAGCGGCTCGGTCGCGCTGTCGCATGGGAGGAGGCGGAATACGACTTCCTGCACCACGGATACTACGGCTGTGCGCCGCGATGGCGAAAGGAATACTGCAGCCAACATTGCTCCTTCTTCTCGGATTGCAAGCTGGGCCAGCTCTTTGCCCGGCAATAACCCCCAGCGGTCATTTTTAGCTGGAATTTTTCCGGCGGGTTGGAAATCCTGCGCCAATGACCTCTACCTCCAGAAGACTACCCGCCGAATGGGAACCGCAGGATGCGGTGTTGCTGGCTTGGCCCCACGAAAAAACCGACTGGGAGCCTGTCCTGACAGCAGCGCAGAACACCTTTACTGAAATCAAAAGAACCATTGAACGTTTTCAACCCGTCGTGCTGGTTCGGGCGGATGCACATGACATCCCTACCAACGACACCTGGGCTCGCGACTTCGGGCCCATCACCATCGAGGAAGACGGCCACCCGATCCTGCTCGACTTCACGTTCAACGGATGGGGCGGCAAGTACCCGGCGGAACTCGACAACGCAGTCTCCCGCAACCTGCATTCCAAGGGGGCTTTCGGGAACACCCCCCTGCGTTCCATCGATCTCATTCTCGAAGGAGGAAGCATCGAGAGCGATGGCAAAGGCACCCTGCTCACCACCATGGAATGCCTGCTCAACCCCAACCGCAACCCGAAGCTCTCCCGCGAAGAAATCGAGATGAGGCTAAAGACGGAACTGGGCGTCGAAACCATCCTTTGGCTCAAAAACGGATCGCTGGCCGGCGACGATACCGATGCGCACATCGACACCCTCGCTCGCCTCTGCCCGAACAATACCATCGTATACGTCGCCTGCAAAAACCCTGCCGACGAA
>JBNKSB010000111.1:0-30049 GCA_050297095.1 Pontiella sp.
GGAAGAACTTTCCGGAACCCTCAACGACCTTGTAGGTGCTGCCCAGGGACGAACTTCCAGTTCTAGCGGCTCATCATCCCGTTCCAGGACATCCTCTTCAAGCCGCAGTTCCTCCAGCCGATCCTCTTCCCGCCAGCCCACACCTTCTGTCAATGCCAAAGCTTCTTCGGGCGCCCCCGGCATGATGGTCACACCCAATGCCACGCCTACCCAGGCAGCCAGCATCGAGAACCTGAGTCAACTCTCGGAAAACACCAAGATTCTGGCGGACGCACGTTCCAACTCGATTCTCCTGATGGGACGCAAGAGCGATATCGCTGCCATTAAGAACGTCATTGCAAACCTTGATGTCATGCTTGAACAGGTCATGATCGAAGCCGCCATCTTTGAAATCGGGCTTACCAAGGGGATGGACCACGGCATACAGTGGCTCTACCAGAGCCAAGCTGGCAATAAAATTGGCGGATGGGATGCGGCCTCTACAGCGACCAACAGCTTGACAAGCGTAGCGGCGGGCGCACTCAAGTACTACCAGAATGTCAGCGGAATCAACACCGAGCTGGCCATCAAATTAGCCGCCTCAGACAATAACGCACGTGTACTCGGAACTCCGGTCATTATGACCACGGACAACACCGAGGCCACGCTGAGTATCGGCGAGCAGCGCCCGGTCGTAACCTCCACCGATCAAAGCCTGAACAGCACGCAGTTGCGTTCCTCCTACGAATACAAGGACATCGGCATCCAGCTGACCGTGACACCGCGCATCAACCCTCAAAGATTTGTTGTCATGGAAATCTCTCAGAAGGCGGACCAACTGGGAGAACCCGTCACAATCGACAACAACGAGGTTCCCACGATCCTGAATCGTGAATTCGAGGCCTCCGTGGCGGTTCCGGACCGTGGAACAATTGCACTGGGGGGCTTGATGTCCACGGAAAAGACCGACTCGCTCTCAAAGATTCCAATCCTCGGCGACATCCCCCTGCTGGGACGCTACCTTTTCAGCAGTGTCCATAAAGGAGAAGTACAACGTGAACTCCTCGTTTTGATGACCCCCTATGTAATGACCAACCACGAGGAATTGATCAAAGAAACCGAGCGGGTCTATAAAAAGACATCCCTGACACCGGAAGCGTGGAACTGGTCCGAGAGCAAACTTAAACAAATTCCTGCCGAGCGCGAGTAGCGTTGGAGCACATGACCCGCATTCACTTTATTGGCATAGGCGGAGTCGGCATGAACGGCCTTGCCCAGCTGGCCATTCTCTCCGGCTACTACGTTAGCGGATCCGACCGGGCCTATGACCCTGAGGCACCCGTTTTCAAATGTCTGGAAAAATTGGGCATCCGCATCTACCCGCAAAATGGCGAAGGCATTGACCAGCACACTAAACAAGTGGTTTTCAGCACAGCCATCGAAAGCGACAATGCCGACCTTGCAGCCGCACAGAAACACGGCATTCCCTTGCTTCACCGAGCCGAATTTCTCAAACAGCTGACCGGGGATGCCGAGTTGATCGCCGTTGCGGGAACGGCCGGAAAAACCACAACCACCGGTATGTTGGGATGGATTCTCGAATGCCTCGGGAAAAATCCTTCCGTCTACAATGGCGCCTCTGTGCTGAATTGGAAGAACTCCGATTCACTGGGCAATGTGCGCAAAGGATCACAGAATCTCTGGATTATCGAGGCAGACGAATCCGACAAATCGTTTCTGAAATTCCATCCCACCCACTCCATCATCACCAATATCACAAAAGATCACTACGAACTGGACGAACTCCGCAACCTGTTCCAGCAATTCCAAAACCAAACCTCCAAAACCCTCGTGCGCGGCTCGGCATGGCCAGTCCAATCCACCCGGCCCTACACATTTCAGTACAACGACTTGGAATTCGAAGTGCCTATCCCAGGCCGCCACAACCTTGAAAACGCCTCCTGTGCAGTTCGGCTTTGTGATGAGCTCGGATTCGATTTACAGCTCGTCCGCGAAGCACTGGCACAGTTCAAAGGCATCGAACGTCGGATGGAAATTGCCGGAGAGATCGACGGCATCACGATAATCGACGACTATGCCCACAATCCGGCCAAAATTTATGCAGCACTCTCCGCTGTTTCGGAAACCTGCTCCCGTGTCCACGCCTATTGGAGACCGCATGGATTCACCCCGCTATTCCAAAACATGGATGAACTAATCGATATTTTTTCACGTCACTGGAATAACAATGGAGGCTCTATTTTCATTCTTCCAGTCTACTACGCCGGAGGCTCAGTGGAGCGCAAGGCGACGTCAAACGATTTGGTAAAGCAGTTGAATCTTGCTGGCATGCCAGCGAAACAGGTTCCAGACTATGCCTCCTTGAAACTCGAGCTTGAAAAGTGTGCACGGAACGGCGATGCCATACTTGGAATGGGGGCCCGCGATCCCGAATTGCCGCAGTTTGCCAAACGACTGGTAGCCGAATGGAAGAAATACTGATTATTGAGAGTCCGCAGAATCCGCGCGTAAAGGCGGCGGTAAAACTGCGCAAATACAAAGTACGCAAGGAAACGGGCCAAACACTTGTAGAAGGTTACCGTGAGATTCTCCGAGCTACAGAAAACGGGTGGCGCTTCAAGGAACTCTATTTCTGCCCGGAACTCTACCTTCATCCGGATGCCATGGCACTGGCTTCCAGCATTCACGCCTCTGGCATCCCGGCGTTCCAATGTTCGGAATCAGCATTTCGCAAAATGTCCTACCGCGACACCCCTGATGGTCTGATGGCGCTCTCACCTCTGGTTGGAAAGACGTTGGATGAACTGAATCTCCCGGAAAATCCGTTGCTTTTGATCGCCGAAGATCTGGAAAAACCAGGCAATCTGGGAACCATTTTACGGACAGCGGATGCTACAGGCGTCGATGCTGTAATCGCCTGCGACCACAAAACCGACCTGAGCAACCCAAATGTCATTCGATCAAGCATCGGTACGCTCTTTTTCATTCCTGTTGCCGAAGCCAGCACGGAAGAAACGTTGGAATGGCTTGAAAAGCATGGTATTAAATCGGTTGCTGCCGCGCCGGATGCAAAGCAGGAATATACGAAAATCGATATGCGACAGGCCACAGCGATCGTTGTGGGAGCCGAAGATGAGGGCCTGTCGGACACGTGGATAAAACAGGCCAATCAGTGTGTATCCATTCCCATGCTGGGAAAAAACGATTCCCTCAACGTCTCAACCGCAGCAGCAATCATGCTCTACGAAGCTGTTCGGCAGCGGCGCAATGCCTGATCGCCCATCTCACTACGAAAACCCATCATTCAGTGTACTTGACACACACAAACCCAGAAACTGTAACAAAGATTTCAATCATGAATCTCTCAAACACAAGTGTTATTCATACACAGATATGATTTGCATAACATGAAATTTGACTTACACTATTAATGCGCGAAAGGAGGTAGGCTATGGCTACTAATCCGGCAGGAAAAGGAACCAAAACCATTGGCATCAACATGAAAATGGAGATGGCCAAGGAATTGGAACGACGAGCTGCTTCCATGCAGCTATCGACCGGTGCTTATTGTAAAATAATCCTGGGTGAATGGATCGATTCGGGGAAGAAACTGCAACTCAAAGAATCCTAGTAACACCCCGAATGAAGAGGAACCGGTACCCTGTAAGGTGCCGGTTTTTACTTTTAGCACGCTTAAGCTGTGACATAATTCCACCATGTTTAGGAAGCGTATTTGTTCAGTGGTGGGTACCGGTGCCGTCGGAGGGTATTATGGAGCATTGCTCCAGCACGCGGGATTTGAAGTACATTTTCTGCTCCACCGCGATTTTACGCATGTGCAAAACCATGGACTCACTATCGAATCCTGCAATGGTGATTTTAAGCTACCTTCTGTGAACGCTTACGACGACGCCAGTAAGATGCCCCGTAGCGACCTCGTACTGGTGGCACTTAAAACCACGGCCAATGATGTTCTGCCGGACATACTCCCTCACCTGATGAAAGATAGCGGCATTGTCCTTACGCTTCAAAACGGGCTTGGCAGCGAAGAGGAAATTGCCGGCATCGTAGGTGCCGACAAGGTAATGGGCGGGCTGTGCTTTCTGTGCGCAAATAAGGTTGCTCCGGGGCACGTCATCCATCTCGACTACGGACTCATTACAATTGGTGAATACCGCCGAGACGGCGAGCCTGCAGGAATAACGGAACGCCTCATTCACATCGGCAGAAATCTTGAAACAGCGGACATTCCCATCCAACTTGTTGAGGACCTGGCTCTGGCCAGATGGAAAAAACTGGTCTGGAACATCCCCTTCAACGGACTTTCGGTCGTGGAAAATGCGTTGACCGATCAGCTAATAAAGAATCCAGCAACCCGCACGCGCTGTGAGGTCCTGATGCAGGAAGTTGCCACTGCAGCCGCAACCTGCGCCCGTCCCATCGATAACTCCTTCATCCATAAAATGATAACCAATACTGAAAAAATGCGCCCTTATGCACCCAGCATGAAACTGGATTTCGATCGAGGGAATCCGATGGAAATCGAGAGCATTTATGGAAACCCAATCAGAGCGGCAAAGTCTAAGGGTATTTCCATGCCCGAAACCGAAAAACTCTACCGCCAGCTGCTCGCCATCAACCCCGTTGTTTAGACGGTGTTGCAATTAACCGAACAATCGTGGATAACCTCCGGACCTAATTTTGAGGTTTTTCATGATCAATTTGGATTACAGCACCCATTCCGTTATCGAGGTCCGCGTTGTATGCGCGGACCTTTTCGAACTGGTAGTGGACCGTAACGGCCTGGAATTCACCCCCGGTGACTGCGTGGCCATCTATACCGCCGACGACAAATCGCGCCCCTACAGCATTTCATCCGGCGCGGAAGAAGACGAATTGCGTTTTTTCATTCGCAAAATGAACGGCGGCGAGGTCTCGCCATGGCTGATGACCCGGAAACCGGGCGACTCGATCCGGATCACCCCGCCCTTTGGCTGGTTCCGCCCCGGCCAGGATATTGGAGACGCCCCGTTTGTATTTCTCGCTACCGGTACGGGAGTGGCCCCGTTTCTTTCCTATCTGAATACTTTTGAGCGGGCGCCGGCGCAATTGCTATACGGGGTCCGCAAAGAAGCGGATGCCCTTGGACTCAACCTCGTGAGCGAACGGTGCCCGAGCCGTCTGGCGGTTTCGCGCGAAGCAACCTGCGAACACCATCATGGACGGATTACAGACCTGCTCGACACCCTGCCGCTCGACGGCCAAACCCACTACTACTGCTGCGGCCTGGAAAGCATGGTCAACGATGTTGGGGCATGGCTGCAGAAAAAAGGCATCCTGTTGCAACAGATTCACCGCGAAGTATTCTTTCACGGATAAGCCTTATTTTTAGTTATTGTATGTTGTCTTTGGCCTGCGTCATCGATAGACAGCGATGCTATGAAACCGATAGTGATTTGCGCATTATACAAGTTCGTAAGGTTGGAGAACTATATTGGGTTGCGACAACCTCTGCTTGATTTCCTGTCAGACCGCGGCATACGGGGCACCCTCCTGCTGGCAGCGGAAGGCATTAACGGAACCGTTGCCGGCTCGCGGGAAGCCATTGATGCTCTCCTTGAGCGGCTGAAGTCTGACCCCCGTCTGGCCGACCTAGACTACAAGGAATCGTACGATGAAACCAATCCGTTCTACCGCACCAAGGTCCGGCTTAAAAAGGAGATCGTGACCATGGGCGTGGAAGGCATCGACCCGCTCCACTCCGTGGGCACCTACGTTGATCCCAGGGAATGGAATGAGCTGATCAACGACCCTGAAACCGTTTTAATCGACACCCGCAACGACTACGAAGTCGGCATTGGCACATTCAAGAATGCGGTTAATCCAAATACCGAAACGTTTCGCGAATTTCCCGAATATGTCGAAAAGCATCTAAATCCGTCGAAACACAAGCAGGTCGCCATGTTCTGCACCGGCGGCATTCGGTGCGAAAAATCAACGGCCTACCTTAAGGAACTAGGCTTTGAAAACGTCTACCACCTCAAGGGCGGCATCCTTAAGTATCTGGAGGAAGTGCCCGCGGAGGAGTCGCTCTGGGAGGGCGAATGCTTTGTTTTCGACAATCGGGTATCCGTGGGGCATGGGCTGAAAAAGGGCGAGTTCGATCAGTGCCACGCCTGCCGCATGCCGATTACCGAGGCCGACAAGCAAAGCGAACACTACGAAGTCGGCGTAAGCTGCCCCCATTGCCATGACCGCTACTCCGAAGAGCGCAAGGCCCGGTTCCTGGAGCGGGAACGCCAAATACAACTCGCGCGCGAACGCGGCGAGGTGCACATCGGTGGTGATGTCGAGCAGGTCGTTCAGATGCGCCGCGAACGGAAGATCAGGCAGAAGGAAGCGGCCTCAAAACAGCACAGCGCATAATACGGAGCCGCATGCTCCCGCCAATGCGTAGGCGCGTTGCCGGCGACAACTGGCATGAACCAGCATATAGATTAGGCTTCCATACCAGAGCAATATGGAAAAAACCGGAGGTGCCTCAACAGCAAAACTTGATCCGGGCAGGTGATCCAACCGCTCCACACACCAAAGCATCGCGTTGATGAATACGACGGACGCATGGTTGAACACGGCTGATACAGGGGGAATAAGAATTGAGAGCCATCCGGATAGCACGATACAGAACGTCAAGGGCACCACGGCCAGATTCCCAACCAGCGCAACAGGCGAAAATCGCCCGAAATAGTACGCCGTCATCGGCATCGAAGCCAGACTGGCGGCTACCGAGGTAATGGCCAGCGACAACGCGTATCTTCTGATCCAGCTCCCCGTTAGCCATCGGTCGGGCACCGCGGTATAGACCATCACGATGAATGCGACAACAACAAAGGAAAACACGAAACCGGCAGACGAAAGCTCGCCGGGGTTCAGTAGCAAAAGCACCATGGCCGCAAAAGCAACGGATGAGGGAATATCGGGCTTTCTCCGGAACAACGGTGCCAGCAGAAAAACGGCCGCCATGACCATTGCTCTCAGAGCGCTGGCTTTCAATCCGGTTGCTGCAACATAGAAAAACAAAAGCGGCAGCAGAAAGACACCAAACCAATCGCGCGGTATGCCAAATGATTTCAAAACAATAACCAACAACAGCCCTACGATGCCCACATGAAGTCCGGATATAGCAAAGATGTGCAATGCCCCGGTTCTCTTGAAGCAATCATAGGTTTCGGCAGGAATTTCCTTTCGGTAGCCCAATACCAGAGAACGCAGTACTGCGAGTTGAGTGGGCATTTCGCTTATCCCGACCTCCAGACGTTGCGCGACCGACTCGCGCCAGTCTTGGCACCAAGCCATCGGTGAGAGGCGGGGGTTGCCAAGCGGCATGCAGCATCGAGGCCATGGCACCTTCATGCCAAGCGGATTTCCTCCCCTATAGTTTCGCTCCTGCAATTCGCCTTTCAGCCAAACACGTTGCCCTTGAGTTGCCGAAGGTTCGGATTCAAGTGCACCCATTACCCGCACATCGATCTCACCAGATTGCGTTAACCAGAAATCACCGTCATGGACACCCTCAACACAAAGTGGAAAAATCCACATCCCGCGGTTTCCCGTCTTGAATGCATAGTATTTCGGCTGCGCGTTCACCCGACCAACAACTTCGATATTAGGTTCAGGCAAGTCCTTGAACCTTTGGTCTATCGAGGTTGAATCACCTGCCCCGTCTGAAAGCAGGAAATGAATAGCAGCCACAAATGCAACCCCTGCAAAAACCAACAGTGATGACCCCTTGGAGCGTAGAAACAAGAATCCTGATGTTATCAGAAGAAAAGCGGAAACCATAACCAGTTCAATCTTGAATAGGCCGAGGGATGAAACATAAAGGCCTCCCACAACAGATAACGCCAAGCCAATCAAGGGCCGCCGAAGTGGTTTTCCTGAAAGCAAAGCCTCTCCTCCGCTACTAATTGATCCCAGCCAATTCGTGATAGGCCATACGCACCTTATGCTTGAAGCTCGAAAACGAATGCCGGTCCGCGATCATTTGATGAGCCTCTGCGACAATCCCGAACGAAAGCAGCGGTTCTTGAAAACCCCGCAGCAATCCCTCCGCAATTGCGGTGGCGGTATAGTTCACCCGCACGCAATGACGATCCGTGGGCAAAGACGTACTGGATCCTTTTTTCACAACAACCACAAGCGCCGGCGATTTGAGCAATGTTAACAATTCGGGATGCAGATACCTCATATCCAGATCTGGAGCAAACAAGGCGACATTTGAAACCGATAGAGCTTCAAGAAAGGCATCTGACTCACCCGAGGACAGAAAAAGGCAGTGGTCCTGAATATCGAGGTTTGCCGCTAGATCCTGTGCTTCATCCACCAAATCTCCCTTGAACACAAAACCGGTATTGGGAATATTCTCAATGGTCTTCCGCGCGGCCAATAAAACCGATCGCCATTCACTACGATTTCTTGTCAGAATTGTACACGTGACGAGAAAAGATACTTCCGTGTTAAAGCATGCCGAAACTGTGGAGCGGTCCACCTCGCCCATCGTTCTCAGCAACTGCGAGGGGACATCCGCGATCTGTACGACAGGAACATCCCGATAGATCCTTTTAAGGTCTGTGGAAAGTTCATCACACGAAGAAAACACGGTAGCCACATTCGCCATGATCTTCTTCTCCAGGCGGGCATAACGCCCCGCAAAAAAACGCCAATGCAAAAAAGGGGCATTCCCATTAGTCCCAGTGAAACAACGCGATGCTTCATAGGCAATCTTGTGCCGTTTTGCTTTCCCAAATCTCGTGACATATAAAACGGCTTCATCGACCGCGTGCACAAGGGGATAGGACTTTCCTTTCATCGCCTTGAACAGGGCCATTCGGATACTCTTCCGTGAAGACTTCTGGCTTTTTTCTCCTAGTAAAACATGGATATTCGGGTGATCCTTGATTTCCACCTTGGCAGCAATAACATAAACCTGATAGCCCGCATCGGCCAACGCGTTCAAGTAGGCGACGGAGCTTGTTCCTCCCTCTCCTATCGAGAGATTTCCGAAGGTGACAAAGAGAACTTTCATGAGTGGAGCGATTGTTTAACGGTCTCGCCTTAGAATACCGGTGTCGATCGTTTCCGTTTCAGGCAATTCCAGTTGCGGGAGAACCTCCTCGGTGGATTTCTGTTTCATCGAATCCGCCATTTGTTCGAGATATTTGCGGAATTCTTCATCTCCCACGCGGTCAACAAGCGACTGGAAAGCCCGGTTCCTTCTAATGGGATCCATTTGGGGATCCTGAACCCACATGACAATCGTATCCGGCCCAAATAAGTGCGCAGACTTTCCCAACACTTGTACACACTCCTGCCCGCGCTCTAATTGTGCGTAGCATATGGCAATCCGTTTATAGCAAATCGGATCCCGGAACTTGATGCTCACCAGCTTTGACAATGGGACCAAGGCCTTCTCAAACTCATTCATGCGCATGTATGCAACCGCCTGGTGTTCCAAGGCTTCCAGATCCTTGGGACTATCCTTCAAAACCCGATCGTAGGCCTCTGCAGCTTCATTAAAGCTTTCCTGCAGGAAATATGCGTTAGCCAGACACCGCTGCACTTCTTCGTTGTATGTATTTTCATCCTGATACCAATGAGCCACTTCAATGGAGGCCTCCGGGTCTCCATAGGCGTCCAGCGCCTTCAACAATGCCAATTGGAATTCCTCTCGATCAGGCTCCATACTTAGCAGGCGGATATAGGTATTGACCGCCTCAACAAACATTCCCTTTCCCATATACAGCCCACCCAGAAGCTCCAAAGCTCCCAGATGAAAAGGATCAAGTCGCAAAGCCTCCTGACAACGCTCGATGGCTTGGTCAATGTTGTCGCGTAGAAGCAAATCACTTGCGGAACGGACCAAACGCTGGGTTTCTTTCCAGCTCTCGACGCGGCCTGAAAATGCGACCGTCCCGCTGCTTTGTTCGCTGAGATCGATGTCGTCAGCAACAGCAACCTCTTGCATAACCGGAGATGGCATAGGAGCAGACTGGGTTTCCAGCCTCACATTTTCCTCGTATATGGAGATTCCTTTTTGAAGAAGGAAGAACATGATCACCAAGAGAACAAGGATGATCCCTGCACGCAAAATCGCAATCAAAGCCATTTTTTCCCGGATATCAACGGCTTCCTTCCGGCGCCCGGATGCAGCTTGGTGGCGAGCAGTCTTTCTTACGCGACTCGAATCGGAGTTGATCCGGTCCTCATACAAGGGGCGCTCCACCGGTGAACTGGAATAAAAATCACTATCGGCTCCGACGTGATCAAATCCATTGGAGCCCTGTTGGTTGTTACTGTTGCGCTTTTTTTTTCTCATAGACGTATCATCTCGAAAGACGTACCACTAAACAGCCATTTCTTCTCTGAATAAAGGGGTTGAAGTATTGATCGGCGAAAGGTAAGTGTCAAGCGTTGCTCAGTAAAGTACGGATTTAACCCACAGAGAAATTATGACTTCATTTATCAGACTATTTTTCGCCGCACTCTTGATTGTCGGCATTCCCTTGGCCGTATTGGCCATCATCAACGCACTTCGAAAAAAACAACCCGGGTGCTCTGGAAGCCATGACTGTGTTGTGTACAAAGGGGAAAAAGTGCAATGCCCTTCCTGTGAACTCAAGGAGTATCAAGCAGCAAAACAGGCAGAGCAGAAGCAAAAAGAGGAATGCACGAAACCACCCGCTTCATAGGGCTTCTATTCGCCGGCGGAATCCCGACATTTTTCACAGGTGCCGAACACGACAATCCGGTGTGTTCTCTCGGAAAAACGGAACTCCTTGCAGGCCTTATTAATAAGAATCCCGATCTCCTCATCAGAAAACTCAATAAACTGTCCGCATTTATCGCAGATCATGTGTTCGTGGTGAGGGTGGTTAAACGTGTGTTCGTAATGGGCATGTACATCGGTGTCCCGTATGACACGCACCAAGCCGGCCTCTTCCATTAAAGCCAATGTACGATAGACCGTACCTCGACTCACATGGTTTACTCCCGTCGACAATTCCGCCGCTAGATCATCCGCACAAAAATGGTCATGGCGCGAAAAAACCTGCGTTAAAACAATTTTCCGGGCTTGTGTGATGCGAGCCTCTTTTTTCTTAAGGAATTCCACAAATAATGGCCACGCCTCATCTACTGACTGACGGACTTCCTCCGGCAATTCCTGTTCCTTGTCGCTCATCTATCGCCTCGCTCTTCTTGAAATTGAATCTATGTATAAACACATTTATGACGTAGAAATGTTGGTGTAATCAAGTTTTTTGCTGTTATATTGGTCCGCATTTACGCAAAGGAACAAATTAACCAACCAAGGAGAGTAATAACATGGCTTATGTAATTTCCAGTGAGTGCATTTCCTGCGGCGCATGCGAATCCACCTGCCCGGTGGAAGCAATCAGCCAAGGTGATGACCAGTTTGTCATCGATGCAAACACCTGCACGGACTGTGGCGCTTGCGCAGACTCCTGCCCGGTGGATGCCATTTCAGCTGGCTAAACCTGTCCCCAGACAGCAAAAAGCGGCCTTCCTACGGCCGCTTTTTTTATATCCAAACCAAATTGGATACTTTTATCTCTAAGGTTGAATAAACCTAAATGTGGCAAAAGCCGTTGCAATGCCCGTGAGCAACCCCATGAACACCTCCAAACGCGTATGCCCAAGCAACTCTTTCAGTTTGTTTTCGGACAAGTGGTGTTCATGCAGTAACTCATCCACAATCTGATTTAAGAGCCTCGCTTGTTCACCGGCAGCCTTTCGCACACTCTGGGCATCAAACATCACCACGATGGCAAATGCACACCCCAATGCAAAAACCGCAGAGTCAAACCCCACACACAGCCCTAGCGATGTCGCCAAGGAAGCGGCCATCGCAGAGTGGGCGCTGGGCATGCCACCCGTGCTCACCATGTAGCCAAAGTCCAGCCGCCTGGTTTCGAGAAAGCTGCAAATCATTTTGATTGTCTGCGCCACAATCCATCCGAAAAGAGCTGCCCAGAAACTGGGATGAAAGGTTTCGATACTCAAAAGTTTTCTCCGTTAAAGATTCGAACTTATAACCCTCAACCTAAATAAATTCAAACCGATTACACCCTACTCTTCTGTAGCACCAGATTTCGCGCCAAAAGAAAATGTATCGAGTTTCCATACTGGATCATTGATCGTTCCCTCCAACTTAACCTCCAGCAATTTTAAAAAGGGATCCGTCAAAAAACGAAAAACCCTGGAGATGTTGTTATCGCGAAATACCTGGGTCTGGACATAGGCATCGAAGCCTTCGTCCTTAGAATAACTGCCGCGACCTTTTGCACTGAGCAAATCTCCTTCGAAATAGGCGTTCTCTGAATAGATCACTCCATTTTTGAGTTCGAAGTCACCGGCCAGCCGGTTGATTGAGAAAATCCTGAACGAGGGAATCAACATACGCATCATGTTGGAAAATCCGCGAAACAATGGCAGGTCGGCAAGTTGGCCATGACGAATTTCAATATGCCCTTTCCCATTTGCGGACCGGAAAAAAGGCTGGGAAAAGTCAGCATCGAATTGGATACTACCTATAAGATCACCTGTTGCATTATGGGGGTTCTCCGGATAGAGATAGCGCAATCCTTTATTGAAATCAGCGTTTTTCACCCTCACATCGGCTTTGTAGGGAATCCCTTTCTGTGCGGGATCCATTAGAATCGACATGATTCCCACACCACTGCCGCCATAAGCGTTGAAGGTGGCATTTGCTATTCGAAGACTGGGACCATCCCCGGAGACCTTTGCTGAAAAATTATCGAAAGCTACCATGGGAAGATTCACCCGCTGCGCCTCGATGCGCCCAGAAAACGAGGTTTCCCGCATCTGCCGCCAGTCCACGCTGCCTTGCCCACTGATTTTGCAAGGCCCCGACACCTTGACATTCTTTGTAAAAATCCCGTATCCGGGGTAGATAAGATCTTCAATGGTTTTGGGGTTCATGTGACCCGCCACATCAAAACCCGCCACACCATTGCGAAAATCCAGAGACGCCGATCCTTTGATAAAATCAAGGTCCTGCTTGGCAACAAACGAATCCAGTGTCAGCACCGTATCAAAATATGAGGACGAAACATTCACAGATGAAAAAGAAGCATCGTGGAACCGCATATCGGAAGCCGATCCGCTGATTTTCAAATAGAAGCTTTGCCAATCGTCATAGCAGGCTCCCAGTTCCAGCTGAATTTGGGGGGGAGGCTCCTCAAAGCCAAAGCGACTGATCACATTGGTCGCAATAGAGCAAAAGGACAGAGGCATCAAAAGCAAGTTGGGATCAAACCCCGTTTTGGCAGAAACTCCGAACTCATGAGCCTCCGAGTCCCAGAAAACCTCCCCATTGAAAGGCCCTCCCTGCAGACTGCTTTTTATCTCATCTGAAGAGCTGACCTGTCCATATACCACCCCCTTGGTCTGCGAGATCGCCAGTCGACTCCCAATCCGTTGAATTTTTCCGGCCAAAGAAGAGATCTCCAAATCCCAGCAACCGATCTTATTGATAGAAAACGATCCATCGACCTGCTGAAGTAGCTGTTTAGGGAGAGCTGGACCAAACCGCAAATTCATGCTCGGAAAGAAATCCGCACGCATTCCAACCTTGGAAAGCAACTCCAACCACTCCTCCGGAAAAAGCAGATACATACGCTTTGAAGAAATATTGTTTGCCACCCGGAGCTCTGCTTGCCGCGACCCGACAGCGTAATTCCCGTTGATTTCAAGCGTCCCGTTGTCCTTCTGCAACACAACCCGCTCCAACCTGAGAGCGTTATGATCATAAGATGCCGAAATTTCACCATGGCTAAACGCCACATCGTGATACGTAAAATCTCCGGAACGAACCGACAGCGTGCATCGACTCGCCGGCAGGTTTTGCATATCAACTGAATAGTCAATATCAACTACGACCCCTCCGGACGAGTCAAATGCCTTTAGCTCGTTTTCAAGCCACGCATACCACTCGGGCTTGATAAGCAATGGCTCAACTCGTTTCGCAATAAACGGTGCTGTCTTGCTCTTCCGAAGGCCTTTTTTTGCGTGGATTGTACCATCCACCTTAACCAGCACATTGCCCTTCACAATGGAGCCATCTCTAATCACGATTCCATCGGGGGAATTATCCACAGAAAGCGCCATGGAATCGACATGCTGAAATATGTTTGGCCGGGGCAACCCAACGCACCATTCCACGGACGGCGACACGGTAATATCGTGGGCCTTCAGCTGAAGGCTGTAACTTTTGGCCCTTCGGTCAATCCCACCGATACCTCGCTTGATAAAAACCTCCTCGGCAACCAACAGCGGATGGAGATCGTCCGGATTCCCGCTGTAATAACGGAGCTTTTCCGCCCGCCATCCGTGAAACGTCAAGTTGACTCGCTCAACATCCAGGGGAATTCCTGATTTATTGAGATGATCCACCAAGCTACGCAACACGGCTTGAGGAATACCGTGAACATTCAGATAAACCGCAAGCATGAATGCCAGCATCACGAGAACGGACACGCACCAAACGATTCTTCGAATTAGCGTATAGGCTCGACCGCCCAACCGTTGATAGAACTTGAACACCATGGTCTATTCAGCCATCGGAGCCGGCGTCTCGGATTTGACAACGAGGTCGGATGAAATCGCATCCACCGTGTCCTTATCAAGATAGAACACCACATCACGACCTTTGATCATGGAATAGTAACCATCCGTAGATTCTCGGCCAATCAGCAACACCCGACCTAGTTCATTTGAGCCGGACAGACCCACATGTACTGTAAGAGCAGGTGTCGATAGCCCATACACATCAAGGCTACGGGGATTGTATGCGATGTATTCGGATGTTCTAATGGTGCACAGCTTATCAAGCGTACGATTTACCGCCATCGCATCAACTGAAATATTCCCGGCGGATTCGGCGGCTGCGTGAATACCATCCAGATCAATATCAACAGCTTGTTTTGGACTGTCCTCCTTTTGCAGAACCAACTTGTTGATTTCTTTCCGGTTCAAGTTCCAGACATACCTGTTCTTGTAGACGAGCGGATTGGCAATCGAATCGGGAATCAGCGGCAGATTGATTTGGAAAAGCGCCGGATCCCCATTAATGCGAACGATCAGGCCATCCTTTCGGTCTCCCACATCCAGCACCTCTATACGATTCGTAATGGAGGTATCGGCGGATGCAAATTCGAAACACCAATCACATACCGCAGAACTCGAAGGCACATCGAAATCAGTAATAACGGCATGGCCCCACAGGTCGATCAGGTTGTAGACCGTATCGGGCTCCGCTTCCCAAACCGCCGGCTCCATAATCTTCCATCTACCTTGCTCGTACTCATCCAGCAACACACGTTTGCCTTGATGCTGAATGGAAATCGACGATATCGACCCGGCGGGAATGGTCACGATGCGCGCGTCACGAAAGCGATCTTGCGATGCATCAAGCAAATTCAACACATCCTCCTTTAGAGCAAACACCGACGTGTCGTCTGCTCGTCGAGCATATACCAGTCCCGGGCGGCCGGGAACAGGATCACCAAGCACAAGCGTGCACGACGACCCATCGGAATTTCCCAGTGAAATTTGCCGACCTTCACTCTGCAGACCGTAAGCCGAAAAATCGGAAACGTTTTCTTCCAGAAAATCCTGAATCCGGATCTTTTTCAACTGCTCGATGTAGGCGGACACTTCGGACGGGTCGGCTTGTGCTACAATGGGCTGTGTAATGCGCCACTGGCTGGAAGATTCCTTTGCAATCCGAATAAACCCACTCGAACCTCTCACCTCGACGCGTTTCGCACCGGCCTTTCCGGTCGCAAACAACACACGATTCCGCAACAGATCCGGCTTGGTGGGAACGAGTCTCAGGATCTTGCTTGTGACTGCATGGATCTCATCCAACCCCACTTGCTTGACATACACCTCGTCACCAAGCGTAGAGGGGCGACCGATCTTCCATGTACGATTCCCCTGATTGTCGACAGCAACGATTTCGCACATCGGAACATCAAATCCGTACTCGGAATAATCGAATCCCCGCAAGTCCAGTTCCCCAGCCGTAATGATGGTTGAATTGGTTGTTGAATTAAGTGCGGCGACCAGTTTGTAAAAGAGCGCTACATCAACAGGCTGTTGATTCGAGGTGGATTCGCCGACGACCCAAAGTCCGTCTTTCTTACTGCACAAAACCACACTATTCGTGGTTTTAAACTGCAATGAAGATAGCGAGCCGAGATCAATGCCAAAGGTCTGTCGACGAACAACGTTCCGCTTGAGAGCCTGGGCCTTCCAGTATTCCTGCGCAAAAATAGCGGCACCAAGCACGGCAATGGCAATCAAGAGATTTCGTATTGTGCGGTCCTTCATGTAGCTTACTTTCTCCTATGCGACCAAATCACCATCCCCATTACCACGGCAAGGCCCGGGATGCCGGCTATATTAATCCAGAACAACATCCGGAAAAGCTGACGAGACAAACCCAGCTTCACTTCCTCAATAGGCTTGGGAGCAATTGCCATCGTTTCATCACGATCCAACAACCAATTGAGAGCACTCATGAAAAGGTCCGCATTGCCGCCCACCATGGCACCGTTGCTGACAAAGTCGGAATCGCCGATAATCACCATTTTCGAAGGTTCAATTTGGACATCAAGTTCATCCTTGCTGGAGCCACGCTCAACGGCGACGCCGAGGGAAATCCCGGAAGAGGCCGTTCCGCGGCGGTCGCCGGTGTTTTCGTCAAACTTGGCTGTGGTTTCATTCACCTGAGTTTCGGACCAACCCTGCTCCGAGGTATACAGCAACGGCACAACCGTCTGTAGGCTCGCCGACTTACCAGCGTCATTCTTTTCAATCAATGGTTCCACTGATCGAGGCAGGATCAAACGGACAATCGCGTTCATTTTCATGGTAATAGGATGTGGGTTGTAACGGCGAATGTGTACATCGCTTCCCTGCAAAGTGTTTTCGGGATCCACAACAATATCAGTGCGCAATGCAACGCCCCAACGTCGTAACATGTCCTCGAGCCCGGTTTCCTTCAAGGCATCGAGTAATACGAGTAGCCGCCCACCTCGACTCAGGTAGCCTTCTATCATGTCGGCCTCGACCGTACTCATTTTCTGGTTCGGACCAGCAACGATCAGAGCTGCCGCGTTTTCAGGGATCTTCTGCTTCCCCGTAAGTACCAACTCCTTGATATCGATATTGTCGCGAAAAATGATCGTGCCAACATCGCTGTAGCCAACCATTTGATCAAAATCCGTGACACGATGTTCGCCATGGCCCACCAGAAAATAAACGACCGGAGTCTCCCCTTCGACCAGCGCCTGTATGGCGCTTGAAATGGCTTGTTCACCCTTGAAGGCCGTCATCACCGGTTCTTTGCGTCCCTGCTCCATCCTCAAATCGACCAAATCGGAGAGATACAGCTTCTTGGTTCGACCATTAATATCGAAAACAATGACCTGTGACGGGGTGATCCCGTATGTATTGCCCAACCTTTTTGCGCGGGAGGGATCGCGAAGCGGGTCAACCCACTCAACATCAATGCCGGGGCAATGGTATTGGTATTCCTCTATCAGGTTTTCTATGTCGTCGTAGAGTTTATCCTCTTCCTGAAAAAACACCGTTACCTGAACATCATGATCCAGACCGTCCAGCAGTTGTATGGTTTTTTCGGACAGCTGATAGTATTTCGAATCACTGACATCCACACGAACCGGGTTGCGCAACGCCAGATACCCGACCATTAGGGCTACGATAAAGGCCAGGAAAACTGCCACAATGGATTTAAGCTTGCTCCGGTTTTTCTTCATGTAATCCACCTCAGTAGGGCCGTCTACCCTCTGCTCCCCTCAATCACTCTGATGGAAGCGAACAGAAACCATGCCGTATTGCACAGGTACATGACTATGATTCGACTATCCAGAACGCCCCGTGAAAAGTCCATCATATGAACAAACGACGAATAATACTGCCCCAGCGTTCTCACTGTGGCGCTCTGCGAGTTCGATGCCATGAACGCCAGTACAAGTGTTGAGCCGAACAGCACGGCAAACGAGGATATGGCTGCCACAATCTGCGCCGATGTCAATGCCGACATGCACACCCCGATCGCGATGTAAAGCGCACCCACCAGAACCACGCCCAAGGCAGCTGTCCACATCGCTCCAGCATCCGGAAAGCCCACAACTTCAGGTGGGCATAGTTTGGCGAGCGTACCGACATACACGAGTGCGGGAAGCCAGAGAACAACGTAAAAAACCAATGCACTCGCAAACTTTGCCAACACCAGTTCGGGAACACGAACCGATGTCGTCAACAGTGCTTCCAACGTGCCCAGCTTCCGCTCCTCCGCAAAAAGACGCATCGTAATCAGCGGCACCACAAACGGCACGGCAAAGGTCAGGACCAACCCGCCAAAAATCCCCTGGGAAGCAAACATAAGCGATTCCCCGTCCTGCATTTGGAGCAACAACCACACGAAGTTTCCGCCGGTGAGCACCCAAAAAAAGAACATCACCACGTAGGCGATCGGAGAAAGGAAGCAGGATCTCAATTCCTTCTTGAATAGGCTCAGAAACACACTCACGACTTCTCTCCCTTATTGCTCGTAAGTTGGACAAAAGTATCCTCCAGCGAATGTTGCTGCTCGCTCAGCTCGCGCAACACCCAACCTTCCGAAACCGCGAGATTGAACAGGTCGACTCGCATCGTCGGGGAATCGGCTTCGACTTCCAGCCATAGCCAACCGTCGGCCAGTTCACTTGCATTGCGCACATCCATGCCCGCCAGCCCGTCGACCTTGGCAAGGGCCGTGTCCTTATCAGCCATGATTTCCATCTCGATGATCGAACAGGCATGTAGTTTCCGGTGGAGGTTTTCCTCCGTATCGGATGCGACCACCTTGCCCTCGACAATAATCAGGATGCGTTCACAGATCGCTTCGACCTCCTGAAGAATATGTGTCGAAAGCAGAACGGTATGGCGCTCGGCCAGTTGGGTGATCAGCTCGCGCACCTGTCGGATCTGGAAGGGATCCAGTCCCACCGTCGGTTCATCAAGGATCAGTAAGTCAGGATCGTGTACCAGACTGTCGGCCAAGCCAACGCGCTGGCGATAGCCTTTCGACAACTGGCCAATGATTCTTTTCCCCACGTCGGTCAGTCCGCACTGCTCCTTGACCTCGTTGATTTTGGCCTTGCGTGCAGCCGGCTTCACCCCTTTCAGCTCGGCCCGGAAACGCAGGTATTCGTCCACGCGCATTTCGGGATAGAGCGGACAGCTTTCCGGCAGATAGCCAATACGCCGCCGCACGTCCTGGGGATGGGTCGAAATATCATAGCCAGCAATCTCGATGCTTCCCGCATCCATCGGCAGATAGCCCGCCAACATGCGCATCGTCGTCGTCTTACCAGCGCCGTTCGGCCCCAGAAAACCAACAATTTCACCCCGAGCCACCTCGAACGAAACATTATCCACCGCCAACCGCGATGGATACTTCTTTGTTACCCCATTGACCTTGATCATATTTAAATCCAAATGCTAAGCGGAGCATTATGCCTGAACCGGGGAACGAGTCAAGCAGTCGGGATGCCTCCACTAAAGCGTTAACAAACGTTACAATCCTTGCAAAGATTCCTGAGCGATCGATCCCATGTCGCCTCGCCTTCCTTCGAAAAGAAGCATCCGGGAATCTGTCCCTTGGCGCGGTGATAGGCCACACACTCGCAACAGACGCCACGCTTGTTGCAATCATAGGAGCAGGTGCAAAACTTGAGGTTTTCCGATTGGTTTGGACACGCTGTCTCCATTACTCAACCCCTTCCAGAATTTCACCGACGGCATCAAGAAACGTGAACATCTCTGGTGCCGTTCCAATCGTGATCCGCAGATAGTCGCGGGTGCGTTCGTCGTTCGCGAAATAACGTACAATGATATTCTTATTTCGGAGCGCCTTGAAGAGTGATTCCGCCGCAATCCCCAGCGGCTTGACCCAAAGGAAGTTGGATTGTGACGCGCTCACCTCGAAACCCAGTTCCGCAAGCTTTTCGGACACCACTCGGCGCGTCTCGACGATCGCGGAAACATTGGCCCTCATCGTGTCCTGGTCAAGAATTGCGACACGGGCTATTTCCTGCGTCAGGTAGTTAACGTTGTAGGAATCCTTGATCTTGAACATTGCCCCGATCAGCTCGGCGTTGCCGACGCAGTAGCCCAACCGGATGCCTGCCAGCGAATACGACTTTGAAAGAGTCCGTGCCACAATGACGTTGTCATACTTCATTGCAAAATCCATGCAATTGTCGTCGGCAAAATCAGCATAGGCTTCATCAATCAGTACGACACCAGCAGAATCCTTTACAAACGCCTCGATCTTCGCCTTGTCGTAGATCTTGCTCGTCGGCGCATTGGGATGGGTCAGAAAAAAGAGCGAAGCCGAATAGTCTTCCGGCATTGTCCATCCAAATGACGGATTAAGTGAAACGGGCCGTTTTTCCACAGCTTCGATATCCGCAAGGATCGGATAGAGTGAATACGATGGATCAAAATAGCCGACCGAGCCATTTCTTTCCACGAACGCGCGAATGCACAGGGCCAGCACTTCATCCGAACCGTTGCCCACAAAAACATTATCCACTGCGCATCCATGCAGCTCGGCAATCACCTTGCGCAACTCAAGACAGACCGGATCGGGATAGCGCGACAACACCGAAACATCGATCATCGACAGGATGTCCTGCACATCCGGTGACGGCAGGTACGGGTTTTCGTTGGTATTCAGCTTGATGATGCCCTCGCCTTTCGGCTGTTCGCCGGGAACGTAGCCAGACATCGCCTGCACCGATTTTCTAATTAAATCACTCATAGATGCTTTCTAATCTTCAAACCGGATCGTGGCCGAGCGCGCGTGGCCGTCGAGGGTTTCAATGCGTCCGAAGGCTTCCACCACCGGAAGGGTGTCCTGCAGATCCTCCTTGGTAAATTGAATCAGGCTGATGCGCCGGCGGAAATCCTCGACTGTCAAGCCGGAGAAATAGGCCGCTGTTCCGCCCGTAGGCAGTACATGGCTCGGTCCCGCCGCAAAATCGCCCACCGATTCCGGGGTCCACTCCCCTATGAACAGTGCGCCGGCGTTTTCCACCTTGTCCACCCATTTATCGGGATCTTTGACCACCAACTCCATATGCTCTGGGGCAAACAGGTTGCACAGCTTCATCCCATCGCTCAGCCCCTTCACCACCACCAACAGCATACCGTCAGCCAACACCTTATTGATCGGCTCCGAGCGTGACAGGGTTTTGGCCTGCTTCAGCACTTCCTTCCGAATCGCTTCGGCCTGTTTTTGCGAAGTTGTAACCAGTAGCGATTTTTCGGATCCGGTGCCGTGTTCAGCCTGGGATAGCAGGTCGGCCGCGACATGGGCCGGATTCGCCGAGGTGTCGCACAGCACGGCGATTTCGCTCGGGCCGGCCACCATATCAAGCGCGACATCGCCATAGACCTGCCGCTTGGCGGCCGTAACATAGGGCCCCCCCGGACCGACAATCTTTCGAACCTTGGCGATCGACTTCGTGCCGTAGGCCATCGCGCCGATCGCATGCACACCGCCGACTTTGTAGATTTCCGTCGCACCGGCCAGATCCAGCGCATAGATAATGTACGGGTTCAGCGTCCCATCGGCAGCGGCCGGCGAACAGGCCACCATTTCCTTCACTCCTGCCACCTTAGCCAGCGTCAGAGTCATCAAGGCGGTGGATGCCAGCGGGGCCGCCCCCCCCGGAATGTAAGCACCGACCCGGTCGTAGGCCACAAAGCGTTCACCGAGCATTCCGCCCTTGGGCGTGGCCATTTTCCAGTCGTCGCGCAGCCCGTTCTTCGAAAAAGCCATGATGCGTTTATGTGCCTCTTCCGCGGCTTGCTTGAATTCGTCATCCACCAACACCTTTGCATCGGCAATCTCTTCGGAGGTCACCTGGATGCGGCGACTGGAAATATTGGAACCGTCAAAGCGGCGGGCGCACTCAATGACGGCCTTGTCGCCGCGCTCCTTGACATCGGCTAGAATGGTTGCGGCGGCCTTCATCGCGTTCTCCTCCACAGACGGACGCAGCAGGAAATCCTCCACCTTCTTGTACTTCTTGTCCGTCCCCCATTTGACGATCGGTGCCAAATTTCTACTCATGTCTCTATCCTCTTGTTATGCAAAGCTGGAGAATGTACCTGTCAACCAGTCAGGTTTCAAATTTCAAGTGTCACGTTTCTTGTCTATTTGCCGATACAGAAGCGCGAGAAAATATTGTCCAGCAACTCTTCGTGATAGACCCGCCCCGTGACCTGCCCCAGATATTCCAGCGCGGAGCGCAAATGTTCGCTGGCCAGCACGGCATTTTCCTCCACGTTCTCGTTCAGGAGTTCCCGCCCCTGTTTCGCTTCAAGGTGGGCTTTGACCAGCAACTGCCGGTGGCGTTCGGAAATAACCGCGTGTGGCGGAGCATGCAGGTCCGCACCCTTTTCCAGAGTTTCCGCCATCGCCTTTTTCAGGGCCGCAATCCCCACTCCCTTGACCAAGCTCGTCTCCACGATCCTTGATCCTTGAAAACCGAAGCGTTCAACCTGATTCCCCAAGTCGACTTTGTTCAGTACCACAACACTTTTTTCAGGAGTCAGCCTTTCAAGTCGAATCCGGTCTTCCTCATGTAACGGTTGCGAAGCATCGACCAGATAGATTGCAAGATGGGCCTCCTGACCGTGAGCTTCGGCACGGCGAATTCCTTCGGCTTCAATCTCACAGTCGGTTGCACGAAGGCCGGCGGTATCAATGATACGTAACGGGATGCCGTCGAGCACGAAACCTTCCTCAATCGTATCGCGGGTGGTTCCGGCCGTACTGGAAACAATGGCGCGGTCAAACCCCAACAAAACATTCAACAAGGTTGATTTCCCGGCATTGGGCCTGCCAAGAATCACCACCCGTGCCCCTTCGCGCAATAGCCGGCCCTCGTCCCAGGTGTCGAGCAGTTTATCGAGTGACATGAACGTGCGGTCCAGCAAATCGGCAATGCCGGAAAAGACCTCGTCCGGCAGTTCGTCCTCCACAAAATCGAGCGTGGTTTCAAGATTGGCGGCCACTTCAAGGAAGGCGTCGTAGATCGTATCAAATTTGCGGCTCAGTTTCCCCTCCATCTGCTCCATCGCGGCACTGGCGGCTCGGTCGGAACGCGCGCGGATCAAATCGAAAATGCCCTCGGCTTGCACCAGATCGATGCGTCCGTTGAGAAAAGCGCGTTTTGTGAATTCGCCGGGCTCGGCCATCCGAGCCCCCGCTTCAAGAACGCGGCGCAGGATGCGGCGCATGCCAACCGCACCTCCATGCCCTTGGATTTCCACCACATCCTCGCAGGTATAGCTTTTCGGCGCACGCATCACCAGAGCCAGACCGGTGTCGATCTCTCCGCCGGCAGCGTCCAGCACTTTTCCATAGGCGAAGGTACCGTGATCTCGTTGCGAAATCGGTGTTTTGTCCAGCGATGCAAAGATTGTGTCGACTATGCTCCACACATCGGGCCCGGAAACACGGACGATACCCACCCCGCCCTCTCCGGGTGGCGTCGCAATCGCCGCAATCGTATCTGGTTCATATAAAGACATGCGCCGAATGATAGCCTCTTCTGCCCATTGGAAAAGCAGAAAACCCGCGCATAAACGCGGGCTATCACCTTCTCTTTGATCAAAAAGGATTAAGTCTTAACTCTCTTATCCCGACTCGTCGTCAGAACCATTTCCTTCGCCGGAGTGCGGTGGACGGTTCTGTCTTCCCCTGGAAAGTTCATCAAGGGAAAGCACACCGTCATCATTCTTGTCCAGCTCATCGAATTTAGCTTCGGCGGCATTCTGGTCAAATTCCTCGCCTCGGCGGTCCGCCATCCTACTCGCATGCTCAATGAACTGTTCCTTGGTGATTGAATCGGGACGCATGCCTCGTCCGCGTCCTCCATCTGCCCCTAGGATACGACCGTTCATGCATTAGGTAACGCTCAGACGCCGATATTATTTATACAGCTCCGGCCAACTATTCCGCAGACCGTGGGTTGTAGTATTCCAAAGCCTCCGGCAACTGCTCCTGGATCTGGCGAATGCGGCGCTGATCGGAAGGATGCGTACTTAAGAGTTCAATGGGTTTTTCGGCATTGAGCTGGCTCATGCGCTGCCAGAACCCAACCGCCGCTTTCGGATCGTAGCCGGCCATCGCCATAAAGATCAGTCCCAACCGGTCAGCCTCGCTCTCATGCATGCGTGAATAGGGAAGGATTCCCCCGACCTGGCTACCAACCCCGTACACCTGCATAATGACATCATGGTATTTTGCCTCCTTGGAGAGAAAAGAAACCCCATATCCCACACCCTGTTGGAGCAGCTGGGCACTGACCCGTTCGCTTCCGTGGCCCACTACGGCGTGCGCGATCTCGTGTCCCATCACCACTGCAATGCCTGCTTCATCCTTCGTATACGGTAGGATCCCTGTGTAGAACGCCACCTTACCTCCCGGCATACACCAGGCATTCGGTTCGTCCTTGTCGATCAGGTTGAACTCCCATTCAAACCCTTCAAGCAATTCCGATTGGTTTTGCCGGAAAAAATAGCGTTCCACAGCGGCGGAGATACGCTGTCCCACGCGGCGAACCTGCTCCACCTGTTGCCGATTGCTTGAAAGTGGTCCTTCAGCGATGACATCCTGATAACTTGCCGCACTCTGCGCAATCATGGTTGAATCGGAAACAAACTTAAGCTGTTTGCGACCCGTAATTGGTGCTGTTGTGCACCCGGCCAGCACCAATGTAGCAATTAAACAGCAAGAAAAAATTCTTAACGACACGGCCAACTCCTTTCGATTTTGAATGGATAGAACACTAGCTCAACCCGAAATAGAAATCCATTCCGATGTCGAATCCATTGGATGCCATGCATGTTTTTGGTTTGCTTGTTGAAGTGCGTAACGTATTTTCCATAAAAAATCTCGGCTGGTGCCGGGATTGCAAAGTAGGATTGTATAAATGAACAAAGCCAACCGGATCCCCGCACGCATCGCCGAGGCGCTGCAAAAGTTCCCCCCCTTCTCCATGCTGCCCGAACCCACCGTGGCTGCGCTGGCTGAAAAGGCGCAAGTCAAGGTCCTCGTCAAGGGAGACCTCGTGTGGAAACAGGGAGATGCCCCCAACGGAGAAGTACTCTTTCTAGCCATGGGGCGCGTGGAATACCATCGATCCGAAAACGGCACCACCGAACTGGTGGATGTACGCGACGTCGGCGACGTGCTGGGGTTGTCAGCCCTTCATGAGGCAGAATCCTTCCGCGTAACCGCCGAGGTCAAGGACGACAGCATCCTCTATGTCATGCCATGGACCGACCTCCAATTCATCCTCGAAGTTAACGACCAGGCACGCAACTATGTTCGCCGGCACCTCTTCTGGGGAACCCGTGTAGGACGCGCGGCACCGACAATCAGCTTCGACAGCGCCAATACACGCAGCATCATGGAGGCCCATCTCGACGGAGCCCAGGTCATCCAACCGCGTCCCTACGAACGGTTGTTGTCCTGCCCGCCGGACACCCCCATCCGTGCGGCGGCAGAAATGATGGTACAGCGCAACCTCTCCTCGATGCTCGTAGTCGATAAAAACGAATTTCCATTGGGATTCGTCACGGAAGCGCATTTGGTGCGGGATGTCATCGTCGGAAAAACAAAATCCTCCATTCCGGTCGCCAGGATCATGCAAAGTCCCGTGACAACCGTTGCCTCAAATACCAATACCATGGCCGTCCTGCTTACCATGCTGCATGAGCGGATCGACCATCTCTGCATCACTGAAGACGGCACCCCTGAAAGCAAGGCACTGGATGTCTGTACGCCGAAAGATCTGCTTTCCCAAAGCGGACATCACCCGGTCGGCATCGTCAGAAACCTGCAGCGGGCCCGGACGTCCGCTCGGCTCAGGGAGTTGTGCGACGATATCGAGGAGCTGGCCTACTCCTATCTCCAAGCCGGCATATCCGGCATCGTGATGGGGCAGATCTGCGCACAGCTGTTCGACGTTCTTTTAGTCCGCATGATCGAGATGGCGGAGGAAACCCTCGCGGAACAGGGCACTGTGCTTCCGGACATCCCGTGGGCATGGATGGCGGTGGGCAGCGACGGACGGCGCGAACAGGTGCTTCGGACCGATATGGATAATGCCCTGGTCTTCAAAAGCTCCGGAAAGAAAGAGATCGACGAAAAAAACCGAGGCTTGTTTCTGCAGATGGCCACGCAGGTGATCAACCTGATGGTTGCGGCCGGGTTCTCACGCTGCCAGGGCGGTGTGATGGCCTCGAACCCACGCTGGTGCAGAACCGATGAGGAGTGGATTACGGAAATCCGGGCCGTCGACCGCCTTTCTATCGATGACAACCTTTTGCGTGCGTTGGTGCTTTACGACCTGCGCTATGTCGCCGGCGATCGGGATATCTGCACCAAGGTCCGCGAAACCGTCTTTGAAATCTCAACCTCCGTCGGTCGCCAGGGCTCGCTGCGCCAACTGGCTGAAATAGTCGTTGCCACACCCCCACCCCTTAATTTCCGCGGGAAGTTTATTGTCGAGAAAAAGGGACTCAATGAAGGCGAATTCGATCTAAAGAAGCGTGGCCTAAGCCCGCTTCGCGATGCCGCGCGGGTTTTCGCCCTGCATTATGGGCTGAAGAATCACCACTCGACGGGGGGGCGCTGGCAGGAGCTTGCAACCACCCATCCGGAGCTGGCGGAAGTTGCTGGCCTGGCACGCAGCGGATATGACCAGTTGCTACGGTTCCGGACCTTGACCGGCCTGCAGCGCAATGATGATGGCCGTTTTGTCGATCCAGGAACATTGAATCGTCTGGAACGCGAACAGCTGGCCAATGTGTTCGATGTCCAACGCATGGTGCAAAACACCGTCCGTCGCCATTACAACCTGGAAACCCAAAAATGATTGCATGGAAGCGCCCAAAACATCCCGGTTTTGTTCAGCAGTACCTGGATCAAACAAAGCGATCGCTTTTGCGCAAAACGCCACTGGAGGAACTTCGTCTGGTGGCGCTCGACACGGAGTGCAGCGGTTTTGAAGTGGGACGCGACCGGCTGTTGTCGGTCGGTGTAATGGAAGTCGATCTGTCCCGCATCCTACTTAACACGAGTTACGAGTGGCTGGTATACCAGCCCAACATCGTTGCCAACAAGGCCACCGAAATCCATGGGATACTTCCATCAGATACATTGCAGGGCATCCCGGAAAGGCAAATGCTGACCGAACTGCTCCCCCGCATTTCCGGAGCAATCATCGTGGGCCATCAGATATGGTTCGATGCCTTGATGCTCAACAATGCACTCATGAGAAATTTCGGCATTCCCTTCCGCAATCCAACTATCGACGTTGGCCCCATGGCCATGAATGAACTGCAGGCGTTCCGCAAAAGCGGCTACATCAACCAACGCCCGCCATCGCTTGAGGATCTATGCGCCCACTTCGGCCTGCCGCAGTACGACCGCCACACCGCCGAGGGCGACGCCTATATTGCCGCTGAAATTTTTCTGCTGATGTGCGGCCAGATTCGCCAGCGTAAAGGGCGCATTACCCGCCGGGATCTGCCTGTCAAAAAGGCATAAGGCGCTCTTTCAGAAAAAGGCATTGAAGGGCAACAATGAACCGTTCATTGATGGTCCGCTGCCGAATCGATGCGGATGCTAAGGCCGGAGAGATGCCGGTCGATATAGTTCGAGAAAGCATAAACGAATAGGATGCAACCGACCATTTCCATCGTCTCTTCGAAAATCACGTACAAATGGTAGACCAGGTCCTGTCCGACTTTACTGAGCCAGACACATCCCGCCTTATCCAGCACGACTACGCCGCAGATGTAAACCATGCCAGCGAACAGCAGATGCCTTTTGGTATCCGTTGGAAGGCGAAAAAAAAATGCCATGTAAAAAGCCGCCAGAGCACCAATAAGTATAATCATCGGAAGAATGGAGGCACATTGAAGTGCTTCGGACGAAGCACAGACAGCACCTATAGACCACGGCAGGCGCGTATGCAACAGCGTTGCCTTTTCAATACCCAGCACGGCAAACACAACGCACAGGCCCATCCATTGAAGACTATCGCGTTGGCGATCCGTATCGGCTCTCGAAATGGTAAACGTCAATAAAGCGCACAGCCACAGCAAGGCAACAGCAAACAGGGTGGCGACATTTTGCCCCTCGGCAAAACTCACGGGAGACAAGATGAAAGCCGGTCTACCCAAAAAAAGCAACAATCGTTCAAGCAGGTTAAGCACGAACAAGAGTAACACTACACCAAACAGAACCATGGCAATTCGTCTAGGATGAATCCGTATTTCCATACATAACCTCTTCCATGCTCAGAGCAATCCCGCATCATTATGGCCAATTCACTTGTTGTTTATGCTACTCTTAACCTCGTTGGGTGTCACGATTGCAGCTAATCATTTTACTGGCTTTTTTTTGCGGCAAATCCCGATGACTTGCCTATAGTAAACCGCTTTTGAGGAGATCCCATGGGAATACCACGACTAGTTAGAGTGAATGAACTGCTGAAGCGCGAGATTGCGGAAGACCTGTACCGCAACTTTTCGATGACCGACTTCGATGCGGCGGCGCTGACGGTTACGCGCGTCGAATGCACGCCGGACCTGCGCGATGCCAACGTGTTTGTATCCATCTTCGGCCACGAAAACAATCGCGACGGCATGATCGCCTACCTGAACCGCCACCGGCAGGAAATTGTCCGATTGATGGTCAAGCGAGTGAAGCTTAAATACACGCCTCGGCTCCATTTCATCCTCGACGAATCGATCGAGGGCGGCGACCACATCCTCTCGATCCTCTCCGAAATGGAACGCGAAAACCCCGATGCCTTCAAGGACGATGAACAGACCGATGAGAAATCGTAGACGCCGCGCACCCGATCCCTACGACGGCATTCTGCTCGTCGACAAGCCTTCCGACTGGACGTCGAGCGACGTCGTCGTCAAGGTCCGCAACTTTTTCAAGTTCAGCAAGGTCGGACATGGCGGAACGCTAGACCCGATGGCCACTGGGCTGCTCGTCCTGCTGATCGGAAAGGGCACCAAACTGTCCGACCGAATCATGGGGGGCGACAAGGTCTACGAAGGGGTCATCCGGCTCGGCGTAACGACCAACACCCAGGACGCTGACGGCGAAATCCTCGAAGAAAAGGATGCCTCGAAGATTACACGTGAACAGGTAGAAGCCCTGATCCAACAACGCTATGTGGGCGACATTGAGCAGATTCCCCCGATGGTCTCTGCCATCAAAAAGGACGGAGTTCCTCTCTACAAGCTGGCCCGCAAAGGGCAGGAGATCGAACGCGAACCCCGCAAGATTCACATTACCAGCTTCGAGGTGCTGGCATTCGACAGTCCGCTGGTCACCTTCCGCGTCAAAAGCACCAAAGGTACCTATGTCCGCACTCTCGCCCACGACATCGGAAACGATCTCGGTGTCGGCGGAAGCCTCGATGCCCTGCGCCGTACCGACTCCGGTCCCCTCTCGGTGGACCACGCCCACACGATGGAGGAAATACTGGCGTGCGATCGCGACAGTATTGGCGATATAATTATTCATCTGGCAGACATGATTTCATGAAGATAATTCACGCACTTGAAGAATTCAGCGACGGAACAACCCCGGTAATCCTTGCTGCGGGTTGCTTTGACGGACTGCATATCGGTCACACCGCTGTAATCCAGGTCGCGATCGAACGCGCACGCGCCATCGGCGGCGAAGCCTGGGTATTTACCTTTGATCCCCATCCCGCCAAGGTACTCAGCCCAGACCATGCACCTTCGCTAATCTTTACCACGGAACAGCAGTCGCGCCATTTGCAGGAAATGGGCGTGGATGGTTGCATCCTCCAGCCCTTTA
>JBNKSB010000112.1:0-4929 GCA_050297095.1 Pontiella sp.
CCAATCACTATTTTTGAACAGATTCTCGAATTAACAAAAGGATGATCGCATTATGAGCACATTTGATTTTGCAAAGCAGGAGCTGGCGCTGTCCAGTGGTAAAAAGGTGGGATACTACAGTCTCAAAGCCTTGGAAGAAAAGGGTTACGGCGACCTGTCGAAAACCCCGAAGTCGGTCAAGATCCTGATCGAATCGCTGGTGCGCATGCAGGGCCATCCGGCTTACACCCCGGAACAGGTCGAGAAACTGGTCCAGTGGACGCCGGCTTCCGCGAAGGAAGAATTGCCCTACATGCCCGCGCGCGTTTTGCTGCAGGACTTCACCGGCGTTCCCTGCGTGGTCGACCTTGCCGCCCTGCGCTCCGCCATGCAGAAGGCGGGCAAGGATGCCGGACAGATCGAGCCGCTTATCCCCGTCGATCTTGTTATCGACCATTCCGTCCAGCTCGACGACGCCGGCCATGCGGCCTCCTTCAAGATCAACGTCGGCCGCGAATTTGAACGCAACGAAGAGCGCTACAAGTTCCTCAAGTGGGGCCAGCAGGCCTTTGAAAAGCTGCGCGTCCTGCCGCCCGGCCTCGGCATCTGCCACCAGATCAACATGGAATACCTCGCCGGTTGCGTCATGACCGGCGAAGACGGCGTCGCCTATCCCGACACGCTCGTTGGCACCGATTCGCATACCACGACCATCAACTGCATGGGCGTACTGGGCTGGGGTGTCGGTGGCATTGAGGCCGAAGCGGCCATGCTCGGCCAGCCGATCCCGATTCTTACGCCGGAAGTGGTCGGCTTCAAAATGACCGGCCAGCTCAGTGCCGGCGTTACCGCCACCGACCTCGCACTGACCGTCACCAAAATGCTCCGTGAGCTGGGTGTCGTCGGCAAGTTTGTCGAATTCTACGGCGAAGGCGCCGCCAATCTCCTGCTGGCCGACCGTTGCCCGGTGGCCAATATGGCGCCGGAATATGGTGCCACGATGGGCTTCTTCGCCATCGACGAAAAGACCATCGACTATCTTCGCGAAACCGGCCGCTCCGACGAACAATGCGAGCTGGTTGAAAAATATTGCAAGGAACAGGGACTGTGGGGCTTCGACGGTGAGGCCGACTATTCCGCGACGCTCGAACTTGATCTTTCCACCGTTGCCGCCTGCGTGGCCGGACCGAACAAGCCGCAGCAGCGTTTAGCCGTCGGCGAGCTCAAACAGGAATTCAACGATGATTTCAAGCCGACCGAAAAGGCAGTCGAAGTTGACGGCTACGGCACGTTGAAGGATGGCGCAGTGGTCATCTCCTCGATCACCAGCTGCACGAACACGTCCAATCCCGGACTGATCATGGGCGCCGGCCTCATCGCCAAGAAGGCTGTGGAAAAGGGACTGAAAGTACCCGCCTATGTAAAGACCTCGCTGGCACCGGGTTCGCAGGTGGCCACGGAATACCTGAAGGAATCCGGCCTTCTCCCGTACTTGGAACAGCTCGGCTATAACGTTGCCGCCTACGGTTGCGCCACCTGCATCGGCAACTCCGGACCGCTGGCCGAGCCGGTCGAGGCCGCCATCAAGGAAAACGACCTGACCGTCGGCGCCGTGCTTTCGGGCAACCGCAACTTTGAGGGCCGCGTGCATCCGTTGACCAAGTCCAATTATCTCGCCTCCCCGCCGCTGGTGGTGGCCTACGGGCTGGCCGGCACGGTGAACATCAACATGGAAACCGATCCGATCGGGAAAGACAAGGACGGCAATGATGTCTACCTGAAGGATATCTGGTATACTGCTGAAGAGCTGGCCGAGGCCATCAAGATTGCGGGCAATTCCCAGTACTACAAGGATGTGTATGCCGACGTGTTCACCTCCAATGAACAGTGGAATGCCCTGGATATCGCCTCCGGCGAAACCTTTGCCTGGGAAGACGATTCCACCTATATCCGTGAACCCACTTTCTTTGAAGGGTGCGAGCAACCGGCCGGCGAGCTGTCCGACATCAATGATGCGGCGGTACTCGGATACTTCGGCGACTTTATTACGACCGACCACATTTCCCCGGCCGGCGTGATCCCCGCTGAAAACCCGACGACGGAATATCTGACCGAACGTGGCGTTGAGAAGAAGGACTTCAACAGCTTCGGTTCACGCCGCGGCAACCACGAAGTCATGATGCGCGGCACCTTCGGAAACATCCGCATTCAGAACAAGCTGGTTGATCGTGCCGGTGGATTCACTTCCAAGGACGGCAAGGAACTTCCGATCTATACCGCGGCCATGGAATACGTTGAAGAAGGCAAGGAACTCGTGGTCCTGGCTGGCCAGATGTACGGTGCCGGCTCCTCGCGTGACTGGGCCGCCAAGGGCACCAAGCTGCAGGGCGTCAAGGCCGTTATCGCCGAGAGCTTCGAACGCATCCATCGTTCCAACCTGGTTGGTATGGGTGTGGTGCCGTGCGAATTCATCAACGGCGATACCGCCGAAAGCCTCGGGCTCACCGGAAAGGAGCGCTTCTCCATCACCGGCATCGCCGAGGACTTTGCTCCCGGCAAGATCCTTACCGTCAAGGCCGATGGAAAGGAATTCCAGGTCAAGGCCCGCGTCGACACCCCGCTCGAGATCGAATACCTCAAGAACGGCGGCGTGCTGAACTATGTCCTGCGCAACTTCATGAAAGAGGCGTAGCCCCTCGCTAGGCATAAGACGCTAGAAAAAGGCGGTCCCAAGCGGGCCGCCTTTTCTTTTGAGGGAGGGCGGGCAGTTCCTTTCCCGCCACGAACGGTCGTCACTTCCTGCATGTTCCATTCGCATGTCAGCGTATTTTTCTTTCCTCTTTTTGGCGCGCAGGTACTCTGTTCTGCATGGCAAAGGAGACCATCCGAATTCTGGGGATCGACACCTCCCTGCGCTCGACGGGCGTGGGGATTGTCGAGGCTCGAGGCTCCGAGCTGCGGGCCATTGCCTACGGACGGATCCGAAACAAGACGAAGGATCCGCATTCGCGTTGCCTGGAAAACATCTTCGATTCGATTACGGAGCTGATCGAACAGCACGCCCCTGGTTGCGCGGCGATTGAGGGCGCATTTTTTGCCAAGAATGCCCAGACGGCGATGGTGCTGGGGCAGGCGCGCGGTGTGGCGATTGCGGCTTGCGCGAAAAAGGGATTGGTAATCACGGAGCACTCGCCACGCAGTGTGAAGTCGGCCGTGGTCGGCACCGGCGCGGCGCAGAAGGATCAGGTGGCGAAGATGGTGATGCGCCTGCTCAATCTTCCCGCACAGCCGCAGGAGGATGCGGCCGACGCGTTGGCCATCGCCATCTGCCACCATCACCAGCTTTCGCTCCCCGAGGAACTCCGAGCCAAAACGATTTAACCCCGTAGACTCGAAGGTCACGAAGCAGTGTTTTTGTGCTTCTCCATGACCCGGAATAGCTGCGATCGCGTTTTCCTATAGCCGTTGCACGTTGAGTTTGAAGAAGCGATTGGTTTGGCTGGGAGCGACGGGAATGGAAAAGAGCAGGTTGGTGCCGTTGCCCGCGAGAGCGGTTCCGGCGGGTTGCCAGTCCGGGTTCACGAGGCTGTCGGAAGAGAGAATCTGGTAGCGGTGCCCCGGCACGGAAGCGGCAACCGACAGCGCAAGATTCGTTCCGGAGGAAATGGTGCTTCCGGAAATGGTGTATTCTTCGGGCGCAACGTCAGCGGAGGGCACCGCGCTGGCTTCGCTGCTGAAACCGGATTCATGAACGCCGGTATCCACGGCGGTCACCACATAGTAATAGGTGGTTCCATTATCAACCGTATTGTTCGTATAACTGCTGTCCGCAATGCCTATCGCCAACGCGGTGCCGTAGCTTCCGGAGTTTGTTGAGCAATAAACATTATAGCCCGCCAGATCGCCCTCGGCGTTGTCGGCCCAGTCGAGCACAACGTAGCCATCGCCGCCCGTTGCGCCCAGAGCCGTCGGGGCTGCCGGAGCCGTGTTCGCGCTGTACAGAAATTCACCGGGGGCAAGCGCCGCCTCGGACAGGCGGATGTCATCGAGGTATCCAAAGAAGCGGTCGGTGTGACCGCCATCATACAGGCCGCGGCCCACCGAGATCACTCCGGCATCCCAGTCGGAACCATCGCCGGCGCCAACCGAGAGCGCCGGATTCGCACTTCCGGAGATGTCCAGACTGCCCAGCAGGGTGTAGGACGCAGCGCCGGCTGTCACATCTTTCAGGTACAACGAAAGCGTTGAACCGTCGGATGTTGCGGCAACCGCGTACCAGTTGTCGGCGGCAACAGCCCCCGACGCCGACGCAAGGTTCCAGTTGTTGCCGGCCGTATCCGTAAACTGGATGGCCATGGCCGATCCACGCACCGAGAGGTAGAGCGCCGACAATTTCGTGTCGGCCGCATAGGCTCCCACGCTGTCGCGTCCGATCATCGTCTGGTTGCCGGTTGTACGATCGGTTTTGAAGGCGGCCTCAATCGTCCATGCCGAAGGATTCCAGTTTGTCAACGAGGTTCCGATGGCCGACATGGCGTTGTTGTTGTTGGCATTCTGGACGCTCAGGTGATTGGCGAATCCGTTTTGCGGCGTGACGGCTGCAGCCGCATCGGCACGATACCACTCCCAGTTCACCGCCCAGGGCGACAGGTTGTTTCCGTTGCCGGAAACATCCGCAATGCTTCCGTTATACGTGCCGGCGGTGCCCGGGCCGGGCACATACGTGTCCACCGTACCTTCCTCGAAGTTCCAATGGGCTACCGCCGAACCGGATGATGTTCCAACATCGGCCAGCGCGTTCACTTCGGCCGCCGACAGTGCGCCGTTGTAAACGCGGAAATCATCGATGCGTCCCTTGAACAAGGGGTCTGGCCACTGACTCTTGCCGATATAGTTGACGCCGGGGTTGAAGTCGGACGGATTGATGGTGACCGCCGTGTTCGCGCTCAC
>JBNKSB010000113.1:0-4794 GCA_050297095.1 Pontiella sp.
TGTTTCCATTGCATGCGTTATTCCGGAATCATTCGTGATGCACATTTCCCGTCACAATTTCCGCTGGCCGGCGAATAGATAAGTGAAGGCAGGTAATCCGCACATGCTTGAAGGAGGTGAACGAGAAGGCATCGGATTCAACGCCATTTATTCGCATGAAGGTTCATTCAAAACGAAAGGTAAGTAACAGATGAAAACGAAATTAGCACTACTCGCAATCGCATCCGTGGCCATGTCAATGACCGCGACGGCCAATAAGGGAACGCCCAGCTTTGCGCCGGGTATTTGGGCGGACGGAGAAACCTACAGCTCGAAGCGGACCACCGAGCTGCCGGCTCCGAATGAACACAATATCCAGTCCTACGACCCGATATTCGTGATCATTAACAGCAACAATCCTGACGGGCAGCTTGCGGTGGCGGAAGCCGCACCAGGGAACGTAGCGTTCAGCGGTGGTCGCTGGATCACCTATACCGCATGGTGGACGGACGATGGATTCGCGATGTACGGCACGGTTCCCGTGATCCATTCGTATGCCGAACTGCTGACGTACTACATGTATGGCTATCTCGATATGGAAGTGGGTTCCCCGGAAGGTGGACCGCCACCGTACTTCCAGTGCCCGCTGCTTCCCGTTAAGGAGTAGATGGAATGACAATTGCACGGGGATGGACTTATTTGGACCGGTCCTTCCCCGGTTGCAATATGCATCCCGTGTGCTATGGTGCCGGTTCTTGTAAAACATGGACCGGCACGTATCGCACGGGTTTGATTGCATTTATGGGAACTGCCGAAACTCTGGACTTTGACATCCTTGGAGCCCTCGCCCGAAAGGCGCAGGAGGGCGATGGGGCGGCATACGAGTCTCTTTTGGAACAACTCTACTCCTTTGTCCGGCGGATCCTGATTGCCCGGTTGGGATATGTTTCGGAGTTGGATGATCTCACCCAGACATGCCTGCTGGCCATTCACCATGCGTTGCCGTCGTACCATCCTTCCCGCAATATCCGGCCGTGGATCCAAGCCATCGTTCGCTACAAGATCGCCGATTATTTCAGGGCCCAGGCCAGACGAAGGGAATTCGCGCAGACGGACGAGATTCTGGAGCTGGCGCACCAGGCGGCCGAGCATGAGGATCATGTCTTGGCCGACCAGGTGAACATGCTTGAGCTATTGAAGCAACTTCCCGGTTCCCTGGCCGCGGCGGTTCAATTGACGAAATTCGATGGCCTCTCCTGCGAGGCCGCCGCCAAGCAAGAGGGCATCTCCGCCGCCGCCCTGCGCAAGCGCATATCACGGGCATACAAACAGCTGGCTAGCCTAATCGAAAAGGAATTGGAGTCGTAGCATTATGGCGCATCAGGATAAACAGGCATTCATCAAGGACTTGGCGGCGAACCATCGCCGTCGCCGGCCGCTTATGCTTCCGTCGCGCCGCGCGATGTTGTGGTTTTCCCTGGCTCTCGTGCTGTCGGCCATCCTGATGCTTTCCGTGCAGGTGTTACGGCCGGGGGTTGCCGGCCAGCTTATGCACCATCCCTTCTTTCTTCTCGAGGTGGTGGCCGCTCTGTTGTTTGCCGGAATGGGAGCCTACGTCGTTATGGTTTGTGCCACGCCGGGTGAACGCCTGCTGCGCGGCACGCGCATGGTGCTAACGCTCTTGGCGGTCTTGTTTGTCGTCGGATTGTCTGCAGGATTCTCCCATCTTGCCCCGGAGTCGTCGGCGGTCGGGGCCCGTCATGCATGCTGGGTGGAGGTCATCATTTATGGGGCTCTTTGCCTGCTGGCCTTCCTGGTGATGATCCGGCGCGGATACGTGCGTTATTCCTGGCGGCTCGGGCTGCTTTATGGACTCGTCGCGGGGCTCGTTCCGGCTGCGCTCATGCAACTGGCTTGCATGTACGACCCGCTGCATGGTTTGGTTTTCCACTATCTGCCTACCGTGATGCTGGTGCCGATGGGACTTGTCGCTATGCGTTTGGTCCGCAGGAAATAACCGGGTAATGAAGATGAAATACAGATCGTTGAAAGGATGGGCGTGCGTTTTTCTTGCCCTGTGTGCGGGGTCCGCTGCGGCACTTGATGTGAAGGTGATGAGCTACAACATACGCTATGGCACGGTCGGTTATGGCATGAACGACTGGAACATCCGGAGGACGCTGATGATCGATCAACTCCGGCGGCAGAAAGCAGACGTCATTGGCATGCAGGAGGCGTTGAGATTCCAAATCGATGAAATTCGAAAAGCCTTGCCTCAATACGGCGAGGTTGGCATCGGCCGCGATGGTGGCGAGAGGGGGGAGTATTCGTGCATTCTTTACAATGCGCGCAAATACGAGGTGTTCGACTCCGGGACCTTCTGGCTTTCGGAAACGCCGGAAAAATATTCACAGGACTGGGGAAGCGCCTGTGTGCGGATTTGTACGTGGGCACTGCTGAAAGAACGGGAAACCGGGGCAACCTTCTATCACTATAACACCCATTTGGATCATCAATCGGCGGAAGCACGGTTGAACGGGGTTCGGTTGATCGCTGAACGAATCGCCAAGCGAAAAGTGGATGCGCCATTCGTGCTGACCGGCGATTTCAATGCGGCGGAAGACAGCCCGCCCCTTCGGTATCTGACGAGCGGTCCGCTGCCGATGGTTGATTCCTTTCGTGTACTGCATCCCGATGCGCCGGAGGTCGGCACATTCAACCGTTTCAAGGGCGAGAAAGGCGGGGCTAAGATCGATTACATTCTGGTTGCGCCGGCCACGAAAGTGCTGTCGGCCGAGATCGATTTTTCCATGCCGGCAGGCCGTTGCATCTCCGACCATTTCCCGGTGACGGCCTCGGTGCGGTTCACGGGAAATTGACCTCAAAGCCGCATCTTTTTTCCGTGCATCTGGAGAGTCGGAAGGCTACTGTCTGCGCCGTTTTTTTGGGGAAAGGGCAAGGACTATGACCAATGAATTGAAGATCGGAATGGTGTCGCTGGGGTGTGCAAAGAACCTGGTGGATTCGGAAGTAATGATGGGGAGCCTTGGCGAGGCGGGGATGGCGTTTACTGCTGATCCGGCCGAAGCCGATGTCCTGATCGTCAACACCTGCTCGTTCGTGGATGATGCGAAGGCCGAAAGCATTGGAACGATTGAGGAACTGATCGAGGATCGCCGCCGGAATGGACGAACCCGGCAAAAAATTATTGTAGCGGGCTGCCTCTCCCAGCGTTATGCCGAGCGTCTTCCGAAACAGATGCCGGAGGTCGATGCCTACATCGGGCTGGATCAGGTGACTCAGGTCGCTGACATTGTCCGGGAACTGATGGCCGGCGATGGAGAAAAGGGCGTCACCTTTGTCTCCGAAAAATCACAATATATCCCCAGCTTTGAAACCCCGCGCCTGCGGCTGACCGAGCAACACAGCGCCTACGTTAAGATTGCCGAAGGTTGCAACCACCCCTGTTCGTTCTGCGTGATTCCCAAGATACGCGGTCGCCATCGCAGCCGGCCACAGGCCGATATTGTAGCGGAAGTCCGCGACCTCGTAGAGCAGGGCTGCCGGGAGATAAATCTCATTTCACAGGACACCACCTATTACGGAATGGACCAATGGGAAGGAAAGAGCGCTACGCCGCGCAGTGGGGTCGATTCCTCGCGCGGGGAAAGCTTGACCTGGTTGATTCGCGAGCTGGATGCCATCGAAGGCGAGTTCTGGGTCCGGCTCCTTTACACCCATCCGGCGCACTGGAGCACGGAGTTGATGGAAACCATCGCCAATAGCAAAAAAGTGGTTCCGTATGTTGATATTCCGCTTCAGCATATTTCCGACAATATGCTTTCGGCGATGCAGCGCGAGACCGACGGCGCCTATATCCGGAACCTCATCCGTGAGATGCGCGAGAAGATACCGGGGTTGGGTATTCGTACCGCCTTTATTGTTGGCTTCCCCGGCGAAACTGAAGCCGATTTTCAGGAGCTGCTCGAGTTCATCGAGGAATTTAAATTCGAGCGCGTGGGCGTTTTCGAATATTCCCGCGAGGAGGATACCCGCGCCTACAACATTACGGATGGGATTGTTGATGACGAAACACGCCACGCCCGTTGGGATACGTTGATGCGCCGACTGGCCGAGCTGGCCGTGGAAAACAACGAGAACCGGGTCGGTCAGAATTTACGGGTATTGGTCGAAGAATCCGGCGTAGCCCGTTCCATTTGGGATGCTCCGGAGATCGACTGCAACGTCTTTGTTGATGAAGACCTGCCGGTCGGCGAGTTCGCGAAGGTCGAGGTCGTGGCTGTCGATGGCTATGATTTGATGGGTAAAACTGTGAATGATTCGCAGTTTTGACAGATTTTTCACCTATTCCGCTAACGGGACATCTTTTTTTTCGTCTAACTGTAGTGGATGAAGAACAAACATCTGTATAAGCGATCGAGAATGAATCCTGTGAAATAATCTAATGTTAACAGGGCTTTGGACTCAAGCGAAGTGCTTGTAGGCACAAGGAGGAGATAAAGAGGCAGGCCCAACCCGGTGAGGGAATGTAATATTGGTCTGAAATATGCGAGGTAAATAAGCATGACGATTGTAATACTCAGTTTAATAGTTGGTCTTCTTCTGATCAGCACGGGTTTGTGTGCAATAGTCTTGGTTAATGCACCTCAAGGCTATGAGGACGAAAACGGGTTCCGCTTTGGCCAGGATGTAGAGTTGCATCTAATCCGCAATGCCCTCCCGAAGGCGAAAGAAGTTTCCAAGCTCGATGAAGTCGCCTGACTTTGGGAAAGACCGAGCCCTCTAAGCGTCCTG
>JBNKSB010000114.1:0-3177 GCA_050297095.1 Pontiella sp.
TGCTTCACTTCGATGGCGACCGCTACGATCTGGATGAATGGGTGGTCATGCCCAACCATGTCCATCTACTGGTACGTCCCCGGGCAGGACATGAACTTCTGGAGATCCTGCATTCGTGGAAATCATTCAGTGCGAATGCAATCAACCGAAAACTTAACCGCACAGGTTCCCTCTGGCAGAAGGAATACTACGACCACATCGTTCGAGATATCGACGAACTCCTGCGGATTCGGAAGTATATTCGTAATAATCCGGAGAAAGCCGGGTTTAGTGTTGCGCATTCCTCCTGCCTGCTGGAAGCAGGCGGTACCGGCATGCCGAAAGGCCCGCAGGATGCGGGCGATACACCCGTACCGCCTGCTTCCAGCAGGCGCCCCTCCCCGTTCGCGGCCTTCATGCAGTGGAGCGACTGGCTCTATGCCCAGACCAACACCACCGGGAACCTGCACATGGTCCGGCTGGCAAAGCTGCTGATGCAGTTTCTGACCAAGGAAAAAGGGTTGGACCCACAAGCCGTGGCCGAAGCGCTCTGGAACGACTACCAGCGTGGAAACCGCCCCGATATACCCGGCTTCCTGAAAAAGTTTGGGTTTGGACCAGGCCGGCAAGATGCCGGTGATACCAACGAACCGCAGGCGTCTCGTCTGCCTCGTCAGTCGCGGCACTTGTAATGCCCGTTCATCTCATCTAGAAAGAGCACCATGACCGAAGAAAACAAGAATAGCGGCGGGCAACTGAGTCTATTGGTCGCCATGCAGAACGTTGAGCCTGTGTGCGAATGGGTTCGCGAAGCGCTACAGAAGGAACCGATCGAAATGTTGCGACCATTGGCTGATGAGGCGCAGATCGAAATCTATTTTGATTCTCTGCTCGAAGCGCAGATTGCGCAAAAGGCCCTACCGCCGGAACTGAACATTCTCGCGGCCGACGCCAAGGAATATCTGGAGCAGGACTGGACCACCTTCTGGCAGCACCATTTCAAGACCATGGAACTGGGCCATAACCTGCGGATCGTGCCGGAATGGGAGGAAGCGCCCGAGGACGAGCGAATCAACATCATCATCAATCCCGGCCTGAGCTTCGGTACCGGAGGGCACTTTACCACCAAATTCTGTCTGGAGGCGCTGGAGCAGGCGGTACAGGAACTGAGGCTGGAAACCATGATCGATGCCGGCACCGGTAGCGGAATTCTTTCCATCGCCGCCATCAAACTCGGCATCCCCGACGTCGTGGCATTCGACTACGATTCCGTCTGCGTCGACCAGTGCACCGAAAACGCGGCGCGCAACGGCGTTGAAGGCAAAATCCACTTTTTCCAGGCCGACGTGCTGGAGCAGGGCTGGAACGCCAAGCCGGCCGATATCGTCTGCGCCAATATCCTGACCTCGGTGCTGCTCGACGCCGCGCCGCTGATCAAACGCGCCGCAAAAAAACGTATCCTGCTCAGCGGCATCCGGGAAATCGAGGCCGACGCCGTGGCCGAAACGTTTATCCAGCTCGGATGCCGAGAAGTCTCGCGCGATGGTGACGGGCAATGGTGCGGTTTGGTGATCGATGTATAGATCCACCACGAAGACACGAAGAGCACGAAGTTGTCTTTGGATCCATTTCTTCGAGCACTTCCAACCTTCGTGGTAAAACAGGCCATAACATGAAAAAGAAACATCAAAAGAAGTCCACGCAGAAACGATCGCTGATCGATGGCGTTCTCGACCTTTTCACGCTGGGGATTCTGACCGCGACGCTGTTCAGCTTCCTTGGCCAGCTTTGGTGGTTCTTCGATCTGTTTTCCCACTTCCATGTGCAGTACATGCAACTTTGCCTCATACCGTTTTTCATTGCGCTTTGGAAACGCCGGAACAAGTGGGCGATAATGTTGGTGGCACTGGTGTGCATCAACTACACCTTTGTCCTGCCGCTCTATTTGGGAAAGCCTTCGCCAGCAATGGAAAAGCCGGTCCGCGCCATGTTGATGAACATCAACGCCGGCAACGGCAATACGGAGCAGGTGCTGGATTCGATTCATCGGTTTTCACCCGATATCCTACTCTTGGAAGAGGTGACCCCGAAATGGGCGCACGAGCTGGAGGTACTGAACAAGGACTATCCCTATCGAATCGCCGAGCCACAAGATGGCTGTTTCGGCATGATGCTGCTCAGTAAATACCCGCTCGAACATGGCAAGGTGGTTCAAATCGGTAATGCCGGAGTTCCTTCGATCATCGCCGAAGCGTACCTGCCCGAAGGCGTGGTTTCCATCATCGGAACCCATCCGGTTCCGCCAATGGGAAGCCAAGGCACCATGCTGCGCAACGAACAGTTGGCTGCACTGCCTCTGGTGGTGTCCGAACAAAAGTATCCGGTGTTGCTCGTTGGCGATCTCAATACCACTCCTTGGTCTTCCTGCTTCGCGAAGCTTGTCCGGGAATCCGGGCTAAAAAACAGCATGAAGGGGTTCGGACATCAACCCAGCTGGCCGGAAAACATGTGGTTCATGCGCATTCCACTCGACCACATGCTGTATTCCGACGGCATCACGATCCACAATCGCATGATCGGCCAAGCGGTCGACTCCGACCACTTCCCGGTCGTCGTGGATTTTTCCATTAGGTAGGGCTCGATCGCCGAGCGAGCCGCGAACGCCCTGCGATGCCTCCCTACCTGTAGACGAGATCACACGCCAACGGCGGCGCAAGCAGACCTCTCGGCTACACGTTTGCTGGAGGGACGCTGTCCGCAGCGTCCATGGGCAACGAGGACGTTTCCCCTCCAAAAAATATTCCGCTAAAAGAAATCGCCATCGGGCTGCAGCAGGTCTTCGGGGATCTCGGTAAGGAAACGCGATGGGTCGAGAAAGATCATGCCGCCGTCGCGTTGGCGGCGCTGCCCGCGGGTCGCCACGGGCAGCGATCCTCCATGGCATCAGGGATTGGCTCGGACGCGGAAAAATTTATTGCTGGAATCGACCGGAATGGACCATGAAACGCTGTCGCCGGCATTGGTCCAGTTGTTCAGATCGTTGGACGCTTCCATCTGAAGCGACAGGTTGGCCGTGCCGTTGGAGACCGCCATGCCGATGTCGCCGACATGCAGATCCAGCACCGCATTGGTGTCGTAGTATCCGTAGGCATTGGCGTTGCTTTGGACATAGGCGCCGAGGAAAGAAGTGTTATTGAT
>JBNKSB010000115.1:0-12939 GCA_050297095.1 Pontiella sp.
CGGCTACGGCATTTCTCTGGATGCAAACCACGTGCCTGTGGGTATCGTGATCGAACGCCCTTCAGCCGAAGCCTCGGCCTTCGCCGCTTCGTTTGCGCAATCGGATTATTTCGAGCCACACCGGTTCAATACGGTTCAGGCTGCGGAAAACGCGATGGTGCACCACGAAATCGACGGTATCGTGTGGCTGCGCAGTGACTTTGAACAAAAACTGCTTTCCGGTACGACGGCACCGGTTGGCGTCCTCGTCAACGGCGTCGACGCCAATTCCGCACGTATCATCCAAGGCTACGTCAACGGCGCATGGGTCGACTGGCTCCAGCAACGGGCCACCGAGAACGCGGAGATCCTTCCGATACCGATCCATCTTGAACAGCGCATTTGGTACAACGCCGAGATGCGCAGCCGCAACTATCTGATTCCTGGGCTGATCGCGGTCATCATGACGCTGATCGGTGCCCTGCTGACGGCTATGGTGGTAGCACGCGAGTGGGAACGCGGCACGATGGAGGCCCTGATGGTCACACCGGTCACCGCCAAGGAAATCCTGATCGGCAAGCTGCTGCCCTACTTTGTGCTCGGCATGGGCGGGTTGACGATGTCCGTCGCGATGGCGGTTTGGCTGTTCGATGTGCCTCTGCGGGGTTCGCTCCTGCTGCTGTTCTCCAGTTCCGCGCTCTTTCTGGTTGCCGCATTGGGAATGGGGCTCACGATTTCCACCGTCGCGCGCAACCAGTTTGTCGCCGGACAGATCGCCATTGTCGCCACCTTCCTGCCAGCCTTCATGCTGTCGGGATTCATCTTCGACATCAACAGCATGCCGACCGTGATTCAGTTTCTGACACACCTGATCGCGGCACGATACTATGTGGCCACCCTGCAAACGCTCTTCCTGGCCGGCAACGTCTGGAAGGTCGTGCTGGGCAATGCGCTGGCCCTGATGGTTTTCTGCGCGTTTTTCCTGAACATTGCCCGGCGGCGCATGGTGAAACGGCTGGAGTAGAACGGATATGTGGACCCATCTCATAGGACTCATCGTCAAGGAACTGCTTGCCCTGCTCAAGGATAAGAAGAGCCGGCTTGTGCTCGTTGGGCCTCCGCTGGTCCAGCTGATCGTATTCGGCTATGCCGCCAGTTTCGACCTCAACCATGTCCGCTATGCGGTGTTCAACGAAGACGCCGGCGCGGCTTCCCGCGAACTCCTAGCCCGCTTTGAAGGCAACAGCACCTTCGAGTGCATTGCACACCTCGACGGTGATGCGCAGGTTGCTCCGGCGATCGACAACAAACAGGCACTGATGGTTCTGCGCATTCCCTCCGACTTCAGCCGACGATTGGCATCGCACCAATCTGCGTCGATACAGATCAACGTGGATGGCCGCAATTCCAACAGCGCAATGACGTTGCTGAACTATGTACAGTCGATCGTTTCCGGCTTTAATGCCGACTGGACCCGTCAACACGGGGGACATATTCCGGCCACGCTGGTGGTACGCGCGTGGTACAACCCGAACCTGGCGAGCCGCTGGTTCTTCGTGCCAGGCATTGTCGGAGTGCTCACCCTGCTCGTAACATTGCTCATCACCGCGCTGTCGGTATCGCGCGAACGCGAAGCCGGCACTTTCGACCAATTGCTGGTTACGCCTTTGCGGCCTTCTGAAATCCTGCTGGGGAAAGCGATTCCCGCCGTAATGATTGGACTGATCGAGGCGACGGCCATCGTGTTGATTGCCATGTTCTGGTTCAAGGTGCCGCTGACCGGGAGCCTGCCTGCGCTCTATCTGGGGCTGTTTCTGTTTCTGCTCTCTTCCATCGGCATCGGGCTGATGATTTCTTCGATCGCGGTCACGCAGCAGCAGAGCCTGCTGGGCGCATTTCTGTTCATGGTGCCATCGATTACCCTCTCCGGCTTCTCGACGCCGATCGCCAACATGCCCGAAGCATTGCAATGGCTGACCTACGCCATTCCCTTGCGATACTTCCTAGTCATTGTTCGCAGCGTGTTTCTTGAGGGAGCAACGGCGGATCTGCTGGTTTCGCAATACTGGCCCATGCTGGTGACCGGATGCGGATGTCTCTTCATGGCCTCTATTCTGTTCCGCCGGCGGATCAGCTAGGGCGTATCATGAAACACCCCGTCCTCAATCGGCAAAGACATGCGCGAACGGTCCGCCGAGGGAAGAACCATACATATTTCGATGTGGGTCCCGGATTCAAGAAACTGGCGACGGGCCTCGTCGTTCAACTCATCGATCCACCATTGCAGCGAGGTCGGCTTGTCGGCGGGATTCCATTCGGGTGCGCATTCACATCACTCGCCAATCAATTCGGAATGGGAGTATACAGCAGAAAAACCTGCGTCGGACCGGAACTCCCCTGTACCGCCCGTATTTCCACGGTATCACCTTCTTTATGCGAAGCAATGATCCGAAAACTTTGTTTCCCCATTTCTACTTTGTCGGTATTCCACCCATGGGCGAAAAGCTGGTCATTGAACTGCTTTCGGACGGTGGTTAAATCAAGGTTGGCCGATAGGCCGGCACCGATCAATCGGGTATTCGGTATATGGCCGTGGTCGTGCAGTACATATCCATCAATCAGAAAATAGTCTGGAAACTGAACGGTTGGGCGCTGGGCACCTTCCCCTGCTTGCCCAGGCACCGGTGTCCAATCCGGAAGTTCCTCATCCGATTGAGTAGCGCATCCTGCAAGTATAGCCAACATGCAACCGATCAAACTTATCCAACGTTTCTTCATGCCTTCTCCGTGATTCGAACCATCCAGCCAATCTAAATAAAGAAGGCGCGTGAAACAAGGTTGGCCTTGCCCCAACGCGCCTGCGTCAACGAAAAGAGTGACCTTCTACTTCTCGCCAATATCGCAAATGTTGCAGGTTCTGCAATCCAATCCAGGTGGAGTGTAAGATTTTCCTTCCCTCTTGGCCTTGCGGATTTCCTGTGCGTTCTTGGCCGCCAGAAAGAGCCCCAAAATGATAAAGGCACCTGCCGCAGAGGTCGGCAGCATGAAGTCAACGTTCCAGGCTGGAATGATTTTGATCTCGAAGAGCGATCCGCTGGCCAGAAATTCGCGGGTTCCCCCCAAGGCAACCAACGCCAGCGTAAAGCCCAATCCCATTCCAAGACCGTCGGCCAGCGACTTGACGATGCCGTTCTTGGAAGCGAACGCTTCGGCGCGGCCCAGCACAATGCAGTTTACCACGATCAGCGGAATAAAGATGCCGAGCGCATCGTAGAGCGATTGCGGAGCATAGGCCTGCATGACCAGATCGACGATCGTAACAAAAGTGGCAATCACAACAATGTAGACCGGGATACGGATCTTCTTGGGCACAATGCTACGGATCAGTGATATCACCAGATTGCTGCAGAGCAGGACCGCCATCGTCGCCACACCCATCCCCAGCCCATTGGTTGCGCTCGAGGTTACCGCCAACGTCGGGCACATGCCCAGCAACAGCACCAGCACCGGATTTTCCTTCAAGAGCCCCTTGGTAAATTCCTTCATCACGCTCATCGTATTCTCCATTCTTGATTTTAGATTGCCGGTTTTGGATTTGTCGGTCTGCGACACCCTATTGAGAGCCTGTCGGTGCAGCCGTCCTAAAAATCAACATTCAAAAATCGAAATTCAAAACTACTTTCCCAGTTCTTCCAAATGATCAACTGCCGTCTGGCTGACGGCGTATACCGCTCCGCAGACGGCCCGGCTGGTAATCGTTGCGCCGGTCTTGGCATCCACATCACCGCCGTCCTTGACCACGGCCCACTGCGTACCGGAAGCCTTGCGGCCGTCATACTGGTCGAGATACCCGTTGGGAGGTAGACCGACGATCTCGGCCCCACCCTTGATCACATCGGCGATGGTCTTCTTAATCTTACGGTCGGTAATCGCTGTGCCCAGACCGGGAGTTTCGGTTTGCTTGGTAACAATCACCTTGCGGACGGAACCGTCGGCATTCAGGCCCACCATCACCGTTACATCGCCGGAGAAGCCTTCAGGTGTCACCACTTCGCCAGCATAGCCGACGATTTCATCCCCGTCGCGGGCAATGTAGAATTTAACCGGCCAGCCCTTGGGCGCGTCAAAAGTTTTTATTTCGGAGCTCGGTACGTTGTCGAAAGCCGGAAGTACCTGTTCAAGCGCCAGATTGGTTTTCTTCTGCTGGTTTACGGCAATGGCCTCGGCCGTAGAGGAATAAACCAGGGCCAGCAGGCCGGACGCAACCGCCGCAACGAGACCCAGAAAAATACCGAGCTTGGGAATGTTGATCTTCTGCTCGCTCATTATGCCACCTGTCCTTTCTCCGGCGCCACATAGCCGAACGGTTTGCGGATCGTGTTGCGGTCGATCAAAGGTACCAGTGCATTCATGAACAGAATCGAGAAGCTGACACCTTCTGGGTAACTGCCCCACAGGCGGATCAGGCTCGTCATGACGCCGCACCCCAGGCCAAAGATCAGGGCACCTTTCTTGGTCATCGGAGAAGTCACCATGTCGGTCGCCATGAAGAAAGCGCCGAGTAGCAACCCGCCGGACATCACATGAACGACCGGCGATTGATAAATCTGGGGATTCGCCCAATGGGCGATTCCGGTAATAACCGCCACCGAACCGATGAACGCCACCGGCACTTCCCACTTGATCAGCTTGAAGGCCAGCAGGATGATGCCGCCGATCAGCAACGCAATGGCGGAGGTTTCGCCCAGGCACCCGCCGGTGTTGCCGATCAGCATGCTTTTGATTTCAACCGCACCCGGTGCCATGCTTAACGGCGTGGCGGTCGTGACGGTATCCACCACCATCTTTCCAGCCTGGGGTTGGTTCCAGGTCGTCATGATTTCCGGCAGGCCGATCAGCAAACCTACGCGCGCCACCAGCGCCGGATTGAAGGGGTTGTAGCCCAATCCACCAAACAACTGTTTGGCCAGGATGATCGCAAGGAAGCCCCCGAGAATGCAGACCCACCACGGAACCCCGGCATTGAGGTTCATTCCCAGCAAGATGCCGGTAATGATGGCGCTGCCGTCTTTCCATGAAGAGGGACGCTTAGAGAGCTTGTTCCACAATTCCTCGAACACCACGCATGAAACCGTGGAGAGAAGCAGGACCTTGAGCGCGGCAAGGCCGAAAAACCAGATACCAGCGGCACAGGCCGGCAACATGGCCGCCACGACCGTGAACATGATCTTTTTGATGTTTTCGCCGGACCGCACGTGCGGCGAATTACTGACGACCAGCTTGGTCGGATCCGGCAGACGAATGGATGGTGTTGATTCTTGTTCAGACATGATTCCGCCTTTAATCGTTTCTTCTTCTAAGTTTGGATTGGATCTCGACCTTGGCCCACTTGAAATGCTGGTTGAGCGGGCGGTGCGAAGGACAGACATAGCTGCACGATCCGCATTCGATGCACGCCGTGACATTCAGGTCCTGCGCCCAGTCGAAGCGTTTGTTTTCGACCGCCTGGCTGATCGTCGCCGGCAGGATGCTCGCGGGGCACACCTCCACGCAACGTCCGCACCGGATGCACGGCTCCGAGGTGTAGAGCGATACTTCGTCGTGGGAAATCAAGAGGATGCCGGAGGTGTTTTTCATCACGGTCACGTCGATCGAACTCTGGGCAATCCCCATCATCGGGCCGCCCAGCAACAGCTTGGAGGGTTGCTCGCTGATGCCACCGGCCAGTTCCAGTGCCTTCGAAACCGGCGTACCGATCCGCAGCCGCCAGTTGCCGGGATTGACAACCGGCTTGCCGGTAATGGTCGTGATACGCTCGATCGAAGGAATGCCTTTGACGACAGCATCGGCCACGGCCACGGCAGAGGCGACGTTTTGCACCACACAGCCAACATCCATTGGCAACTTGCCCACGGGAACTTCGCGGCCGGTAATCGCATAGATGAGTTGCTTTTCAGCCCCTTGCGGATAGTTGACCGGTAAGGCCTGTACGCGGACGTTATACTTGCCCGCGATCTCGCTAAGTTTGGAAATGGCGTCTGGTTTGTTGTCCTCAACACCGATGACCGCCGTGTCCAATCCAAGGATTCGCGCAATGATAGCGGCACCCAGCACCACGTCCTCGGCTTGTTCGAGCATGATACGATGGTCCGCGGTCAAATAGGGTTCGCACTCGGCGCCGTTGAGAATCAGGGTATCGACCTTCTTGTCTTCGGGCGGGGAAAGCTTGACGTGCGCCGGGAAGCCCGCACCTCCCATACCGACCACGCCGGCATCCCAAACGCGTTGCCTGAGATCGGCCGGCGAAGAGTTTTTCCAATCGGAAATCGGCTCGAATGGAGAACCCCACTCGTCCTCGCCGTCAGGTGTGATTTGGATAGCCGGAACCGCGATGCCGGTTGGCCCCGGGCATTTGTCGATGGCACTGACGGTGCCGCTGGTCGGAGCGTGCAACGGAACCGACACAAACCCGCCGGCCTTGGCCAGCAGTTCGCCCTTCTTAACGGTATCGCCTTTCTTTACCAGCAACTCCGGCGGAGCGCCGATGTTCTGGTGCATGATGACAATATACTTGTCGAGCAACGGGGCATCCTCAATTGGCTTATGGGCCGAAAGGGCCTTACTGTCGTTCGGGTGCACGCCCCCTTTGAATTTGCGCGGCTTTTCACTCATTTGGAAACTCCTTGATATTCGTTGGCGGCATGTTTGCTGGCCAGACGGATGGCTGTGGTCGGGCACGCCGACTTTTCAACCAGATCGGATTCCGGCGGGTTTTCATAATTGGTATGCACCAGGAAACCGTCGACTTCCATCTGGCCTTCTTCGGAAGCCTTGACGCACTTGCGGCAGGCGATACAGGCCGTTTTGCAAACCTTGCGTTTTGCCGCTCCCTTTTCCGGTGAGTTGCAGTAGACGTGCACGTCCACCGAGGCCGGAGCCATGATGATCAGGTTTTTCGGGCAGGTGGATACGCAGTTTTCGCAGCCAACGCACAGTTCGGGGTGGATTACGGCCAAGCCATCGCGCATCTCGATCGCACCGAACGGGCAGGCATTGGCACAGCTACCGAATCCGATGCAACCATATTCACACCCCTTGGCCCCGCCCTGTACCACAACGGCCGAGCGGCAATCGCGGATGCCGTTGTAGAGGGTCCGCACCGTGTTGGGAATATCGCCGCTGCAACGGACTACGGCCACTTTCTTTTCGCCCTGCTCGACTTCGATGCCGAGATACTCGGCAATGTTCGTCACGTCGTCGGAGGAGCAGACTGGACACTGCGCCGGAGCGGCGTCTTCAGCCACCACGGCCTTGGCGAAGGCGGCGCAACCGGCAAAGCCGCAACCGCCGCAATTTGCGCCGGGAAGCAGTTCTTCCACTTTCTCGATGCGTTCATCAACCGCAACCGCAAAAACCTTGGCTACAATGCCGATGACCACCCCGAGGACGACCCCGAGAATACCGGTCGAGATAATTGAAATTATGATAAATTTTGGATCCATACCCTACCCCTTACACCAATCCGGAAAAGCCGAGGAACGCCATGGCCAAAATGCCGGCGGTTACCAATGAAATTGCAGTCCCTTCGAACGCCTTCGGAACCTGCGCGAGGTCGAGCTTTTCCCGTAGGCTCGAAAACAGGATCAGCGCCAATGCAAAACCGAGCGCTGAACAAAAACCGTAAATCGTCGCTCCGTACCAAGTCGACTGAAGCGAGTCTGGAGCGGATTTTGCATTCAGCACCACGCAACCCAGTACTGCGCAGTTGGTGGTGATGAGCGGCAGAAAAATACCGAGGCTTTCATAGAGCTTGGCACTCAGCTTCTGGAGCATGATTTCCACTAGTTGCACCAGCGAGGCAATCACCACGATGAACACCAACGTCTGAAGAAACTCCAGTTTCATCGGAACCAGTAGAAAATGATTGATCAGCGAGCTGACCAGCGAGGCCAGCGTCATCACAAAAATGACCGCACCCGACATGCCCAGTGCCGTATCCAGTTTCTTTGAAACCCCCAGAAACGGACATATTCCCAAAAACTTCGACAAGACGAAGTTGTTTACGAGAATAGCCCCTACTGTAATTACGAGGAATTCACTCATCATAATGTTTCCACCCTCTCTGCCATACTATGGCCCAAACAAAACGACCACATTAGCAGTCTCGCCGAACACTGCAATTCCGTTCACCGCCTCGTGAGTATTTAGAATGGGTTTCAATAACTCATGCTTTACACACGCGAACGAGCGGGTATCGTTAACGCATGATCAATGCACGCATATTTGAAAACACCGAGGCTCTGGTTTCCGAAACAGCCGAGCTGCTGCGCGAAACACTTACAAAACCCGGCAATCTGATGCTCAGCGGCGGCTCCACGCCCTACGTCGTCTACAACCGCCTTGCCGATGATCCCTGCCTCGTCCACTCGGACCGGACGCTGTTTCTTAGCGATGAACGCATGCAACCCTTCGAGTCCGAAAAGAACAACGCGCACAACCTGATCCCGATGCTGCAGGCCCTCGACTGCCACGGTCGCTTTCTGCAGGTGGACACCGAACTGCCCGCGCCGGCCGCGGCGGAAAAGTTTGCGGATGGACTCCAAAAAATGGAAACGATCGACCTCGGATTGCTGGGTATGGGTGCCGACGGGCATACCGCCGGCTTTTTCACCCCGGAACAGGCCAATCTCAAAGACGGTGCAATCACCCTTTATACCGACCGCCCGGACGGCATGCAGGGCGTCAGCGTCACCGCCGCCTTCCTCAAACGCGTCGAACGTATCATCCTGCTGGTTACCGGCGAATCCAAGCGGGCCATCATCCACACCCTGCTCACCGCGCCAGAAACCATCGCTGCCGGCGTCGCTCTCGCTGACCACCCCAATGTCGAACTCTGGACGGATGTGCAGATAAACCTGTAAAAAAACGCTATCAGCAAGTATGAGTCATGAGCGGCATCCCAACTTCTCCACCTTCAATTTGTGAGGACACCTCGTGCGCAGGTCGTTCGGAACAACCTACTGGGCCCATTCGCTAAAGGGGTGTTGCGATAGGTAGGCGTTGTAGTAGCGCGAATCGCCGGACACTTCCTTGCCGGCCCATTCGGGCAACTCGAATGGCTGGCTTTCGGATTTTAGTTCGACCTCAGCCATGACGAGCCCTTCGTTCGCGCCGGCGAACACATCCAGTTCCCATTTCAACCCGGCGTGGGGAATAATATAGCGCACCTTTTCCACGAGGTTTCCACAAAGCAAGAGCATTGCCTCGGCATCGTGTACGGGGATGCCATACTCGAATTCCGATCGAGTGATCCCTTTTGTCGGGCCTTTAATCGTTAGGTAGGCCCGGTGGCCCAGTATGCGCACACGCACGGTTTTTCCATTTCCGGAACAGATATAGCCCTGCTTGCAGAGCCGTCCTTCGCCGGCCACCGTCCTCCATGAATCGTCCTTGACCAAAAACTTGCGTTCTATCTCGATGCCCATTGTTTTGCTCCTATGAGGCTTTGTCCGATCGCAATTCCACTGTCGTTGGGATAGCCGGAAAAAAACAGTTCAAACTTATCGCCTGCCACCGTTCGAATGCGTTCCACCAGCAAGCGGTTCTGGAATACACCACCGGCAAATACCCATGGAAACTTCCCGTGAACTTCGGCCAGTTGATTGCCGCACCAGTAGACGATCTCAGCCACTGTATTATGAAATCGGGCAGAAAGCACCGATGCAGGAATCTCCTGCTCCAATCCATCCAGCAAATCCAGAATCATGGGCCGCCAGTCAATTTCCCCGCCTGCGATGGTAAATTCCAGGTCACCGCATTCATCCGGGTCGGCCATGGCTTCAAGGCGGATCGCGGCTTCGCCATCGTAGGTCGGATTCCTGCAGACGCCCAGCAGACAGGAGACGGCATCGAATAGACGGCCCATGCTGGAAGTCATCGGACAATTGATGCCCGACTTAATCTGCGTCGCTACCGACGACGCTTCCATCTTCGTCTTGCATGTTTGGTAAAGCAACGAATCAATCACTCTTTCGGGGGCCTTCACCGCCGCGTCTCCGCCCGGCAACGCGAATGGCCGGAGATGAAATTCTCGGGAAAAGGTGTCGGTGTCGTAGAGCATTATCTCACCACCCCAAATCATTCCATCCGTTCCATATCCTGTTCCATCGAAGGCAAAGCCGATGGCCTTGCCGGGATGGGTGCCGACCAGATGGGCATGGTGGTGCTGTACGGCAACCGCCGAGACCTTGAAGCGGTCGGCCAGATGGCGGGCCATGCGCGTCGAAAAATAGTCGGGATGCAGATCGTGAACCACCAAAGCGGGTTTCTGATGGAAACATTCCAACTCGCGGTGAATGGCCTGCTCGAGAATCGCCTGCGATTCCGGATGTTCCAGATCACCCACATAGGGATGCAGGGTGATATGACCATCATGTGCCAGGGCAAAGGCGTTCTTCATATCAGCGCCACAAGCCAGAATGCAGTCATCCACCTCCGCCGGCATGGAAACCGGAGCAACGCCCCGGCCCGGGCGAATAACGATGGTTTGTTTGCCGAATACCGCGCAGACCGGGTCGTCGCAACGATTGATAATATCTCGATCATGCATCAGGAAAACATCTGCAATCCCCTGAAGTTTTCCGAGGGCAACTTCATTGGTGTGAATCATCGGCTCGGAGGCATAGTTGGCACTGGTCATGACGACCGGATGCGGGAAAACGTTAAACATGATTTCATGTATCGGGCTGTATGGAAGCATCACTCCCAACGTGTTCAATCCCGGAGCAATCAATTCTGCCGTCGGAAAACAGTTCTTTAATCGAAGTAGAACGATGGGACGTTCCCGGGCATTCAGGAGCTTTTCTTCCATTGGCGACAAATCGCAAACATTCCGCACCCACTCCAGATTCGGTGCCATCAAGGCAAAAGGTTTTGATTCGCGTTCCTTGCGCTGTCTTAGCTGGTCCACCGCGGCAGAATTAAACGCATCACACGCCAGATGGAAGCCCCCGACGCCCTTGACCGCCACGATCTTTCCCTGCTCCATGGCCTCGCGCCAGACCACCTCCCATGATGTGGTTCCGGTTCGAACCGGTTGGCTCTGAGTGCCAGCACTACAACTCCAGATCTTCGGCCCGCATTCCGGGCAGGCGATCGGCTGGGCGTGATGGCGGCGGTTGGAGGGATCCGTATATTCGGCAAGGCATGCTGGACACATGTCAAACGCGCGCATGCAGGTGTTGGGGCGATCATAGGGAAGTCTTTCAATGATTGAAAACCGTGGACCGCAATTTACGCAGTTAATGAACGGATAGCGATAGCGGCGGTTGGAGGGATCGAACAATTCGTGACGACAATCGTCGCAGATCGATATGTCCGGAGAAATACGAAGCAATGGTTTTCCGTTCGTTTCGCTGTCCAAAATCGAAAAATCCTCCTGAGGTCGAAACGCAATGGAAGCGACCTCCATGGTGTCAATTTGGGCAAGCGGCGGCGGATCATCCCTCAAGGCCTCCATAAACCGATCCGCATCACCAAAGAGTTCGATTCGTACACCGTCAAAATCATTGCGAACAGAACCCGTGAGTCCAAGACGGGTAGCGGTTTTCCACACCCATGGCCGAAATCCAACGCCTTGTACAATTCCGGTGATATGAATGGAGGTGCCCTGGTTCATCAGAACACTTTGGTGAGACGTGTGCTGTCCGGAACCATTTCCTCTCGAAGCATATCGAACAGCAAGCGGGCAATGGGTCCGGGCTTGCCATCTCCCACCGGCTTGCCATCAAAAACGGTCACCGGCGTGATGTTCGGCGTTGTGCCGTAGATGTGTACCTCGGCTGCCGAACGCGCCATACCGAGACTGATCGGCCTGAATTCGGCAGCAGTCAAAACCCGCTCCTGTTTCAGCTTCCGGGCAAATTCCAATGCACGCTGAGCCGTTGTTCCAGCCAGCACCCGTTCCACCGGCGGCATGAACAGTTCTTTTCCGCGGGTAACAATGCCAATGTTTTCGGTTGCCCCTTCTCCAAGGTTGCGATGCTCATCGAGCGAAACCGTGAAGTCGACGCCAAGATCGAGCGCCTCCTTTTTCATGAGCACATTGGGCAGGTAGTTGCAGGTCTTTACTGTAGCGAACAACCCCGGTTTGATCGGAATTTTGCTCACGGCCACGCTGACCCCTTCTGGCAAGGCATCAATTTTTGCATCGGGAAGCTCGTACACCACAATGTACAGTTCCGGATTGAAACAGGCATACGGGTTCACCCCCATGGTTCCCTGCCCCCGGGACAGCAATAGTCGAACCAACGCGTTTTCATGCCCGCCTGCTCGTACCGTCTGCACAATGATTTTCATCATTTCGTCGTGCGAAACCGGAAGTTCAATACCCAGGGTTTCGCAGGAGCGCTCCAGCCGGGCAAGATGGTCCTGAAGGTTGTAGATGCATCCGTTAATGCACTTGAACGATTCAAAAACCCCGTCCCCCCGGTGCACCATATGGTCATCGACAGGAACCGACATGACCGACTGGTCGGTCACAATACAGTCCGTTACAGACGAATACATCGAATACAACCGTTTGTCCCGTTTTGGCAAACGCATTATCCATTCATCACGGCTCACCACATCCTTTTTCAATTCCAAAGCCATTCCCTTTCCCGTTTTACTTTAGATGACTATTGCTTAGTTCTTCCATAAATGAAATTACTTTCCACTTAGCCATATGGGGATATCATGCTAGTCCAATAAATTTTGGAGAATATCGTTATGAAGGATTTAATCAAGAAACGCGTATTGGTGACCGGCGGTGCCGGATTCCTCGGATCCTATTTGTGCGAACGGTTACTGGCCGAAGGCTGCGATGTCATCTGCATGGACAACTTTTTTACCGGCAGGAAGGCCAATATCGCCCACTTGATGAGCAATCCATACTTCGAACTGATGCGCCACGACGTCACC
>JBNKSB010000116.1:0-6880 GCA_050297095.1 Pontiella sp.
ATGATGGCCGTGTGGGAGGTTGAACTGCCCAAATCCGTTACGAATGCCTTCACCATCTTCTTGTCTATGGCAGCGGTATCGGATGGCGAAAGGTCGTGGGCCACAACAATGCATGGCTCCTTGATGCTGGAAATCTGGTCCAGCCTTTCTCCGGCCAGATTAGCTAGAATACGCTTGGTTACATCACGAATATCGGCCGCCCGCTCCGACAGGTAGGAATCCTCCATTTTGGAAAGCATATCGGCATAGCGGTTCGCAACAGATAACAGAACCGGCTCGACATTGAGCATATCGCGTTTGAGGGAACGAATAACATCTTCGATGAAGGTTCGGTCGTCGACCACCAGGATATGCGCATCGAAAATACTCGCGTGCTCATCGCCTAAAACCTCGGCCACCTGCTTTTGGATATGTTTTATCTGATCGTGGGTCGCAATCAGTGCTTCTTCAAAGCGCGCGATTTCACTAGGTATTTCTTCGGCGCTGATCGATCTGGGGACCGGACGGGTGTTCTGGAAAGAAACCACCTGGGCCTTGCGCACAGCAATTCCAGGCGAAACCCCGATCCCTTTCAGGCATATCTCAGTGTTGTGGTTGGGTTCAGACACTTCACCCTAGTCCTCATAGAATTTATTTACAAACAGCTCCTCGATCTCGGCCATGGCTTTTTGGGCATCAGCTCCGGAGGTCGTTACCTGCATTGTACTGCCGGGATAGCCTTCGATCGTCATCAAACCCATTATGCTCTTGCATGAAACCTTATTGCCATCCTTTTCGATGAATATGTCACACGTGTATTTCCCCGCCGCCTTCACCAGCAAGGCAGCCGGCCGGGCATGAATCCCGTACTGGTTTTCAACCTTGAATTTTTTGACTATCGTTGTTTCAGCCATGCCGCACCCGCCCTTTGGTCAGCCGGTTGATGATTCTGTCGTCCAGTTCCTTTGCCGCATCATGTCCTAGTCCCTTAAGCTTTTGGTTCAGTGCTGCGACTTCAACGATATTGGCCATGTCGCGCCCGGATTGAACAGGCAAGGTGATGCAGGGGATATCACAATCGAATACCTTAACAAATTCCGGATAGACACCGGTTCTATCCTCATTCCCTGAAGGTTGTTTCAGCTCGATGATCAAATCGAGTTCGGTTTGACGGCGGATCGCCGAGACTCCGAAAAGGCTAGGGACATGAATAATGCCAAGGCCACGGATTTCCATGTGGTACCGCGTAACTTCACTGGCCCAGCAAACAATCCGTCCGCGACTGGACAAGCGGATTTCAGTGACATCGTCGGAAACCAGGCAATAGCCTCGTTCAATCAACGAAAGTGCCGTTTCGCTCTTGCCGATACCGGGATCTCCGCGAAGCAATACCCCCATACCCATGATTTCCATGGTGGTGCCTTGGATCCGCTCGCGTGGCGCGGTCAGCTTTTCCAGCAATACCGTGCATTCATTCACAAAATTCATGGTCACCATGGAGCTGCGCAAAACCGGCACCTTGAACTGTTCGGCCAGCTCCAGCATGTCTTTGGAGGGTTTGCGGTTTCGGGTGACAACAATCCCGGGAATCTGCTGCTTGAACAGACCATCCATCCGTTCGATTCTCTGGGGATGCGGAAGACTTTTCAGGTAGGTGAACTCGGCCAATCCGAAAATCTGAAGACGCTGGTTCGCAAAATACTGGAAAAACCCGGTCAGGGCCAATCCCGGCCGGTTCATGGCGGTTTCCTGCAGTTTCCGGTCAAGATACTTCTCGCCAGCCACGACCGTAAGTTCCAGCTTATCCGCGCCCTCGTCCAACAATGTTCTAACCGTAATCGACACCCTTCACCTCCTGAAAATAAATCTTGATGGATATTACTTGTGATGCTCCTGAATCTTGTCGCGCTGTTTGCGCATCTGACGTTCGGCGTGTTCAACGGCGCGATCAATGGCATCGTACAGGTTTTCGGACTTTTCCGTTGAACTGATGCGAATATGATTTGCTCCCTGTATCACGACTTCAGCCACCTTGTTAATCTTTTCTTCATCCAGAATGACATGCACAGATTCTATTCGAGGGAACACGCCCAGACACCGCTCAAGCTTCTCGCTTACATGAGCCTTGATGTTGTCGGTTACATTGACATGCCGTCCTGTGATACTTACCTGCATGGCTTGCTCCTTTCGGTTATGTTACATACTGAACCGAGGACCCAAATAGAGTTCGCGGCTCACCTCGTCGTTTACTAAAAAATCGCTATTTCCTTCCCGCAACACCTGCCCCTCGCACAGGAGATAGGCCCGGTCCACCACGGCCAACGTTTCGCGCACATTGTGATCCGTAATCAAAACGCCCAGCCCTTTGTCGCGAAGGTCGCGCACGATGTCCTGCACATCGTGAACGGCCAACGGATCAACTCCACTGAAAGGTTCGTCCAATAGAATAATGGAAGGATTTGTAACGAGGGCACGCGTTATTTCCAACCGGCGGCGTTCACCTCCGCTCAAGGTATAGGCCCGCTGTTTGGCCAAATGGCCAATCTTCAGCTCTTCCAGCAACTGGTCGAGGCGTTCCCTGCGTTGCTTGCCTGAAATCGGCAGGGTTTCAAGAATGGCCATCACGTTTTCCTGAACCGTTAGTTTTCGGAAAATAGAGGGTTCCTGCGAGAGGTAGCCCATGCCCATCCGCGCACGCTTATACATCGGAACATGAGTGACATTCCGGCCGTTGAAAAAAACCTTGCCGCCGGACGGTCGTACCAGCCCCACGATCATGTAGAAACTGGTGGTTTTTCCGGCGCCGTTCGGCCCAAGCAGGCCCACGATTTCGCCCGCCTTTACATTGATTTCAACCTCGCGGACAACTTTCCGGCCCTTGTATGCCTTTACCAGTTTTTCCGTTCGAATCAGGTAGGTTTCTTCCGTTTCCATCTTAGTCATTCAAAAATTCCGGGAACTTTGCCTGAGTTTTCTTATCCAAGTCGTAATAATACAAAACGCGGCCGTTGGGTTCGCACAACACCGCCCGCGTCGCATGCCAAAAAATTATTCGGTCGCCGGTCATTACATTCCGTCCCTGCTTCACCATTGGGTGTCCTTCCAAGGTAAACTTTCCTTCGTCCGCTTCATAGGTTGCTTTATCTGCCAGCGCCTTCCTGCCGTCTGATTGGATTATTACCTCTTTATGAGCTTCGATCCAATCTATTTCGTTGTCCTCTTTCAGAAATAATTGTACTTCGCCGCAGTTCATGGCCACCTGCTGGTTCCGTACGCGAACATGGCCAATCAAATCCGCCTGACGCTTACTTTCATCGTAAATAATCTGGTTTGCGCGGATTTCCGTATCGCCGAATTCTTCGGGAACTCCTTCAAGGCCCAGCTCGGACTTGCCGGCCACCACCAGAACCGCATTAGGTTCGCATAGCAGTTTTCGGTTCCCCTTGATCCAAAACCAGATCCGCTCGCCGGAAAGACTATTAACGCCCTCGGAAACCCTCGCATGACCATCCATCTGGACGGTATTGTGTGCATAGTCGTAGACCGCTTTCTCCGCGCTGGCCTTGCGGCCTTCCGAAACGATTTCTACGCCATCATGGGCCTCTATGTGCTCCACCTTGTTCTCATCCGAAAAACGGCCGATAATGCTTTGTGACTTCAGCTTCCCATGATCGTCATCAACCTGCACATTCCCATCCATCCGCACATAGCGCGACGCATAGTCAAAAGTCAGAGTGTTTCCGGTCAACAGTGTCTGTCCCGGCGCCCGCTCGATCGACTTCATTTCTTCCAGACGTTTTGCAAACCCGGAAAAATCCTCCACGTCTTCGGATGAGCTGACATCCACATTATCCATCATCCCGGAACTATTGGGGGCCGGCACCACTTTCGCATCATCTGCCAAAGGCTTGATGTCGCTCCACTCTTCGGCATTCGGGTCTGATCGCTCCCGTTTTGAACACGACACCCCCGCGATGAGGCATCCTGACAACAACAACGCGCGCAACAGGAACCATTTTCTCATAGCTCCAACCCCTCTACATTGCGCGCCGACTCATTCACCAGCACCTTGGCCTCGGAAAGAATCTCAAAACGGTTGCTATCGGAAGAAAACCGGAAGCCGTGACCAATAATGGTCATTTGTTCCATGGTGATCAGCACATCCCCCGCCGACTCCACTGAAAGGACTTGTTCCTTACCCTTTTCATCGACCTGCGAAAAACACTGCGGAGCAAAAATCGTCATGGCCACCGCCCCCTCGTCGTAGACATCGATGCGCAGGTTGGTGACATCCACAACGCCACCCTCTAAAACCTTTGCATGCCCGCCATACAGCTCCGCCTGCAGGTTTCCGTCCTCGTCGTAATACGGTGCACGCACCCCCGAGACTTCCATGCCGGTTTCCATGTATTCGTCCAATCCGGATGACACCGGAAGGGCAACGTCCTGCGCATAGGCCATGGCACACGCAAAACACAACGCAATGGAATGTCGAAATACACGATTCATAATTGAAAAATATTTAACAGAAGGTCGCAAAGAGAGCAAAGCATTCCCACCTTGCATCTTTGCGACCTTCACGATCGTCGGTCTGCTAAGCGACAGCCTAACCCACGTCCACCAGACTGGGCGTATAGTCGGCTGGCGGAACGAAGCCAAGCAGGGTCATGCAGGTGGCTGCAAGGTTGGCAATCCCGGCATCTTCCACATTCGCCTTGCGGGCGTTGGCTGCTCCGGACGGGTCGAAAACGATGGCAGGAACCGGATTGAGCGAGTGCGCGGTCTTCGGCTTGCACTTGCCTTCGTCGTCCAGCTTCAACTCGCCGGTTTTCTTGTCCAGCTCGCACATGTCGTCCGAATTCCCGTGGTCGGCGGAGCAAACCATGATGCCGTTGCACTTTTTGAGTGCTTCCATGATCTTGCCAACGCCTTCGTCAACGGCTTCAACGGCTTGCTTAACCGCGTCCACCACGCCGGTATGCCCCACCATGTCGCCATTGGGGTAGTTCAGGCGAATAAACTTGTACTCCCCTCCTTCGATCGCCTTAACGACTTCATCCGTAATTTCGTCGGCCTTCATGCGCGGTGCATTCTCGAACGGGCAGACATCCGAAGGAATTTCCTTCCATGTTTCGGTTTCGAACTTGCCGGAGTTGTTGCCGTTGAAAAAGTAGGTGACGTGGCCATACTTCTGCGTTTCAGAAATAGCAAACTGCTTGATGCCTTCCTTCGAGAGATATTCACTCATCGTGCGGTCGATCGCCGGAGGCGAGACAAGATAGCGCTTCGGCACACCAAGGTCGCCATCGTATTCCATCATGCCGGCATAGAGCACGGCCGGTTTTGGACCGCGATTAAACTCGGTCAGTTCGTCCGCTTCGAATGCCTTGGTGATTTCCAGCGAACGATCGCCTCGGAAATTGAAGAAAATCACGCTGTCGCCGTCGACAACAGGGCCAACGGCCGCACCATCGCGCTCGATCGTGAACGCCGGCAGGTCCTGGTCGAGAATCCCCGCCTTTTCCTTGCGGAAGGTTTCTATGGCTTCCTTCATGCTCGAAAACTTGCGGGCGGCTCCTTTGACATGGGCATTCCATCCGCGTTCGACCATGCTCCAGTCGGCGTTGTAGCGGTCCATCGTGATGTTCATGCGGCCGCCGCCGGATGCCACGCAATAATCCACGCTACCGTCGGCATTGATTTCGGCGAGAAATGCTTCAAAACGTTCAACATAATCCAACGCGGAGGTCGGCGGCACATCGCGTCCATCGATCAGCGCATGGATACGGGCTTTCTTGACGCCCTCTTCCTTTGCCTTTTTGAGCATGGCTTCGAGATGGTTGATGTTGGAATGGACGTTGCCGTCGGAAAAGAGACCGATGAAGTGCAACGAGGAATCCTTTTCTTTCACGTTTGCAATCAATTCCTTCCAAGCCTGATCTTCGAACATCGATCCACTGCGGATTGCATTGCCGACGAGCGCCGCCCCCTGATTGAACACGCGTCCACAGCCGATGGCATTGTGACCCACTTCGGAGTTGCCCATGTCGGAATCATCCGGCAGGCCAACGGCACGGCCGTGCGCCTTTACTTCGGCGTAAACCGCCGCATGTTCACGTAGCCAATCCAGATTCGGGGTGTTGGCGATTTTTACGTAATCACTGGCCGGGTTCGTGCCGATACCGACACCATCCATGATGACCAGAACAACCGGTCCTTCCGGGCCGCTGAAAGCTTCGTTTTTCTGTAGTTTATCCATTTTGATCTCCTGTTCAGGGGTTCAATATTCATCGAAACGGCGGTGAATATGCCCTCCACACGGCAGAGGAGCAATTAAATAACGAGGAGAGCCATAGGCGTTGGTTAATGGAAACGCTCCGGAGAATACGGGGTCGGGTCGATATGCGGCATCAGGCAATACCGATAATTCCGGCTCCCGTGATCAATACCTGACGGTCCGCGTTCCCGCGTGCCATTCGAAACGGTCCTCCCGTTTATTCTCACGAGTAGGGCTTGTCATTTCCGGTTCTGCCAAACATGATGCCCCGCCGAATCAGGAAATATGATGAAGAGAAAATCGTTCAAAGTTAAGTATAAACACGAGGGCACGCGCCTGTTTGCGGTGATTGCCGAGGAACTGGGCATTTCCAAGAAGCAGGCTCAGGCGGCTATCGACGAGAAACGCGTACTGGTCAACGGCAGGCGCGTATGGATCCGAAAACATGCAGTGGCAGAGAACGATCTCGTTGAAATCCTGATCGAGGAGCGTGCACCCATCCAGCCCAAACGGATTGCCATCCTGTGGCAGGATGCCGACTACCTGATTGTCAACAAGCCCGCGTTCATCCTGACCAATGCCGCCGACAACAGTCTGGAAGCCAAACTTCGGAAACAGGAAAAG
>JBNKSB010000117.1:0-3100 GCA_050297095.1 Pontiella sp.
GCCGAAGAAATCGAAGCGCGGATTGACGCCACCTTTAGCGAGGTCATGCATCAAGTGGGCACGAACCGGGCCGACTTTATTTGGGATCGCATAGCGGACATCGACGAACTGGGCCGTATCCGAATGGTGGCCATGCGCGGCTTCCTAAGCGACTATGAGGCCGGCAAGGCAGAAAAACGCTATCAGCTGCAGGCACTGCCGGAACTGGATTTCCCCGACCAGGCATTCGAACTATGTCTCTGTTCCCACTTTCTGTTTCTCTACAGCGACCATCTCGATCTGGATTTCCATGTGGCAAGTATTGCAGAGTTGTGTCGCGTCGGCAAAGAAGTGCGGATCTTCCCGTTGCTGAAACTCGGAACAGCCCGGTCGCCGCATGTGGAACCGGTAACAGAATATTTCACCAAGGCCGGCTTCGAAGTAACCGAAGTCGTGGTTCCGTACGAATTCCAACGCGGCGGCAACCGGATGCTAACAATCAGACGCACCCGATAGAGGAGGTAGGATCATGAAGATGCGGATTGCAACCAGTATGGCCACCCTGTTCTGTCTCATGGGGACAGGCAGCGCCATGTTTATACAACCACAGCCCATACCGCTGGAGCGCATTGCGAAAAATACCAAGGCGTACCTTGAATCCCATCCGGATGACCCCGATGGCTATTACACACTTGGCCGCATCTACTATCTTGGATTTGTCAACAAAGCGTCATTCGTGCCGGGGTTCAATGACGGGGCGAAAGGCCAACGAGCGCAAGTCGCGCCGGATTGGCTTATGGGAAGTTATGCATACCAGCAGGTCCAGTCCGAAGCAGAAAAACGCGCCCGGCATGAACTCGGGATCGGCAAACCGCCGAAGTATTCCTCGGAGAACTGGGACCGGTATCAGAAGCTGGTGCAGGAACATGTCGAAAAATTGCGCGAGGAAGGTTGGAAACCCGCAACGATTCCCAACGAAACGGCGCTGACGTATGCCGTCGAATCGAAAAACTATTTCCAGCGGGCCATTGAAAAGAACGAAAACAATGCCCTCTACCTGCTGGGCCTGGCCTCCCTCTACGAACAGGTGTCCGATTTCCTGACCACCAACAAAATCGAATCCAGCGAGTTTGCGGACATCGACAAATCCCTGTTGCTCGACACCTATTGGAAAGCCTTCGATCTTTCCCGGAAAGAAGACGCCCAACTGGAACACCGCCCGGTTTCGGGACTGGATAGCCTGGTGAGCTTCGAGGCCGGCAAAGCCTGGATCAGGTTGGGAGGAAGTGATGACAGGAAGTCCCAGATAATACAGAAGCAGCTTGATAAACTGGGCAAACTCGAGTTTGGGGCCATCACGCCTCTTGTCATAACCGCTGACACCGTCTCCCATCCGAGTGGGTTTGTTCTGGCTGATACACGGGTAAACTTTGACTTGGATGGCGAGGGCCATGCCGAAGCGTGGGAATGGATCACGCCGGATGCCGGGCTATTGGTATGGGATCCGACAGACCGTCGCACGATTACATCCGGCGTGCAGCTGTTTGGAAACTACACCTTCGAAATCATCTGGCGCGATGGGTTTCACGCCTTGGCGGTCCTTGACGACAATGGCGATCGCGTTCTGGATAGGACAGAGCTTGAAGGGCTGTCGGTTTGGTACGACCGTAATTCCAACGGTTTCTCGGAAGCAAACGAAGTGACTCCCGTGCAGCAGCTTGGAATCGCGTCCTTATCTTATGATGACGTGGTTTTCTGCGATGGCATTAAAGTCTCCAAACATGGCGTCACATACCAGGATGGATCCCGGGACCATCTATGGGATTGGATTTCGTACACAGGGAACGAATAGATCATGAAACCAAGATGCGTCTGGGGCGAAAGCCATCCGCTTTACGTAGACTACCACGACAAGGAATGGGGCGTGCCCTTGCATGATGACCGCGTGCTATTTGAATTCCTGATCCTCGAAGGCGCACAGGCGGGACTAAGCTGGCTAACCATTCTTAAAAAACGAGACAGCTACCGAAAGGCGTTCGACCACTTCGACATCAACCGCATCGCCCGCTACACACAAAAGGATATTGAACGCCTGCTGGCAGACGAAGGCATCATCCGCAACCGGCTCAAGGTTGAATCCGCGATCCGGAACGCGCGCGGCTCGCTGCAGATCATCGAGGAGCATGGCTCGCTGGACACCTATCTCTGGCGATATGTCGACGGTCAGCCGATCCAGAATGCGTGGAAATCCATGAAGGAACTTCCCTCCCAGACCAAGGAATCGGAAGCCATGAGCCGCGACCTGAAAAAGCTGGGATTCAATTTCGTGGGACCGACCATCTGCTATGCCTTCATGCAGGCCGTCGGCATGGTCAACGACCATATCACCGATTGCTATCGCTATCAGGAAATCATGAACCTCTCCCGCTAGCATGAAAGGTTTCGCCCGTTCGCGCCCTACAAGTCAGGATTTGCCCCAAAGTCCCCAATAGCTCAGCTCAAGCTGAGCACAATGCAATATTCAAGACTTTCCCTCCCGCCGTACAAGCACTATACTGTTTCAAATTCCGACGATCATATTGTTCAATGCGGGACCTATAAACAAAGGGGAATAACGATGAGAAAACTGCTAGTGTCGCTGTTTGTTTTGAACCTGCTGCTCACGTTTCAAGTGCACGCAAATTCTACACAAGGCTTCTCTTCGGGGTTTGTCGACTATGGCTTCGACACGAAACATTCCCTGACCATTGCGCCGGAGTTCTACCATTACGAATACGAAGAGCCGGGCGTCATGAAACTCGACGGTCAGTATACGGGCATCCAACTTGATTACGCCTTTTCGGCTTATCCCAACCCGGAGGATGAAAACTATCCATTTGGCGAAACGATCGAACGATTTTTCTTCGGTCTGGAATCCAGATACGCCACTGGCGACGTGGACTATGAAAGCAACGGATCCGGATCAATCAACGGCATTGATGATTACGTAGCCTAAATAAGGGTTGTCCTTGGATTTGAAGCAAAAATGTCCAGCTCCGTAAACATTTCCCCCTACCTCGGCTATGGATACCGCTACCTCAACAACGACTCCAGCGGAAAGCAATCGACAACGGGCCAGTGG
>JBNKSB010000118.1:0-5020 GCA_050297095.1 Pontiella sp.
CAGGCCTTTAAAAGTGTGGCGAGGATGACGAGACTCGAACTCGCAACCTCCAGCGTGACAGGCTGGCGCTCTAACCAATTGAGCTACACCCCCACAAAGGAGCCGACATAGTATTGATTTTCGGGTGACGGGCAAGCGCTTTTTTTTTATTTTTTTCGGTCTTTTCCTAAGCGCTTGAATCCCAGTCTATTCCCTGATCTGTCCTTTTCCGTGAATGACGAATTTGTAGGTAGTCAGTTCTTCCAGTCCCATGGGACCTCGCGCATGCAGCTTGTCGGTGCTGATCCCGATTTCCGCCCCCATTCCGAATTCTGCGCCATCGGTGAAGCGCGTCGAGGCGTTGACGTAGACCGAAGATGAATCCACCTCGGCGAGAAAGGCCTTCTCGGCCTTTTCATCCCTTGTGACAATGGCGTCGGAATGCCCGGAACCATATTGATTAATGTGTGCGATGGCCGCATCGACATCGTCCACCACCCGGATGGCCAATACCATTTCAAGATATTCTTCGTACCAATCCTCTTCTGTTGCGGGCATGGCATCCTTGATCAGGTTGCAGACGGTTTCATCGCCGCGCAGTTCAACCCCTCGCTTCGTGAGGATTTCCCCCATTTTGGGCAGGAACGTCTCGGCGATATCCTTGTGTACCAGTAGCGTTTCCATCGCGTTGCAGACGCCGGGCCGCTGGCACTTGGCGTTTTCGGCGATGCTCCAGGCCATGGATAGGTCTGCGGTGGCATCGATATAGGTATGGCAAACACCCTTGTAGTGCTTGATGACCGGAACGTGGGCCATTTCAGTAACCGCCTTGATCAGCCCTTCGCCGCCGCGCGGAATGATCAGGTCGAGATAGTCCGTCATCTGGCACATCACCTTGACCGCTTCGCGGTCGGTGGTGGGAATCAGCTGGATGGCGTTGGCCGGCATCCCCTTTGCTTCTCCGCCGACCTGCATGGCCTTGGCAATGGCCAGATTGGAGTGGATGGCCTCTTTACCGCCGCGCAGGATGACGGCGTTGGAGGTCTTGAAGCAGAGCGCAGCGGCATCGCAGGTCACGTTGGGGCGGGACTCGAAAATGATACCGATGACACCGATGGGAACGCGTACCTTGCGAATCTCGAGTCCATTGGGCCGGTTCCATGTGCTGATTTCCGAGCCGACCGGATCATTGAGCACGGCGACATCGCGCAACCCCTTGATCATTCCGTCGATACGTGTGTCGGACAGTTCGAGGCGGTCGAGCATGGCGGTGCTGAGTCCGGCATCCTTGCCGGCAGCCAGATCTTTCGCATTCTCTTCCTTGATGAGGCTGCGCTGGGCATCCAGTTCATCGGCCATGGCCTCCAGAATGGCATTCTTCTTTCGAGTGGAAAGCTTAGCCAGTTCACGGCTGGCAGCTTTGGCATCCGCGCCAATCTTCAAAATCTGTTCCTCAATATCCATAAATGGTTCCTTCCTTAAATAATTAGCATGTTGTCGCGGTGAATGACTTCGCCGGATTTTCCGGCGGTCTTCTGGCCTTTGATAGCATTGATGTCGTTGCTGGAGTATTCCACCAGGCCCCGCGCAAGGTGTCGACCATCCGCCGATCGGATATCGACCATCGCGCCCACCTTGAACTGGCCTTCAACCCCGATAACGCCGACCGGTAGCAGACTCTTGCCCTTGCCAAGTGCTTTTGCGGCACCTTCGTCGATCACCAAATGGCCTTCCGATCGGTTGAAGAAGGCAATCCAGCGTTTGCGCTTGGAAATGTTTCCGGCCTTCGGGAAGAGTAAGGTTCCCTCATCCTTCCCTTCAAAGATGCGCGTCAAAACGCCGGTTTTGCGGCCATTGGCGATCACCACGGGTACACCGTTGTGGGCGGCAATCTGCGCCGATTGCAGTTTTGAGGCCATGCCGCCGGTGGAGAGTTTGTCCTGCTTGTCAGCGACCAGTCCCAGGACATCGTCGTCAACTTCCTCGATGAAGTTGACGCGTCGGGTCTTCCCATTTGCATCCGGTTCGCGCAGTCCATCGGTGGAACTGAGGAGAACCAAGGCATCGGCATCGACCAGGATGGCGACCAGCGCCGCCAACACGTCGTTGTCGCCAAACTTGATTTCCTCGGTGGAGATGGTGTCGTTTTCGTTGATGATCGGAACGATCCGGTGGGCAATCAGATTGAGCAGGGTATTGCGCGCATTCAAGTGGCGCTCGCGATGTTTCAGCGCATCGTGCGTTAGCAAAACCTGTCCGATGTCGCATTTGTTCCCGCCGAATAGCTCGTCGTAGACGCTCATCAGGCGGATTTGCCCGACCGAGGCCGCCATCTGGAGGTCGGGCATCGCTTTCGGACGTGTCTTCAGGCCCAGCGCGTCGAGGCCTGCGCCGACCGCTCCCGATGAAACAAAAACGACTTCGCCGCCGTCGTTCTGGAATTGCGACATTTCGTCGACCAGCAGCTTTAGGCGCCGTTTATCTGGCCGTCCGGTTCTTTGGACCAGCACCTTGCTGCCCGCCTTTACGACAATCCGTTTCGCGTTTTTGAGCGCTTCCCTGTGTTTTTTCTGAGTCATAGGTTTCCGGTTTTGGATAAACAGGCGTTGGTGCTATCACATCAGCACTGTTTTGTCGAGTATACCGCCGATTCGTCTAAGGAAGGACAAGTTGCTCTTCGGCGGGTTCTTCCGGTACATCGCCGATATGTTCGTCGAATTGCTTAAGGAACTCGATGCCGATCAAGCGGATGAAGACGAAGATCGGCAACATCAAGACGGTTCCGATGTACGGAATGCTGGCAAGAATCAAAAGGCAACAGCAGGACGCCAGGAAGGCCGCCATCAGGGCGATGGAGATGAGGATGCTCAAGAGAAAGCGGACGAGGCCATAGATCACAAACCGGCCGAATGCCGGTTTCAGCATGGCGTGGAAGCGGCTCCATGCTTCGCGAATGCGCAAGTCGTATTGCAGCATGATGGGCATGACAAAGTCATAGACGAACATTTGCACATAGGCGATGACGATGGTGTAGATGACCAGCAAGGTTATCGCCAGCGCAATGCCCAGAAGTCCCAGCCCGGTTGCGCTGTGGCCGGAAAACATGGGCAGTAGCATGGGCAAGCACAGCCCGGCGGTGAGCAGTAAATAGAACAACCCGATGGCTCCAATCGCCAGATTCCAGAAAAACAGGGAATTACCCTGTGTCCGGTACTTTTTCCACGGCTCGACAATCGCGGCGCGGTTGTGCAGTACATTGTCGAGAAAGATAAACTTTCCGCGGGCGTGCAGCCAGGCAAAGGCGATACCAAGCACAAGCACGATGAAAATGACAATGGCCCCGACCATTAGGATGAGTGGACCATACTGGCTCCAAAAATTGGAAAAACCGGACCCCAACTCGGAACCCGAACCCAATCCTTTCGAGTTGCCACCCGAATTGTTAAAGCCGCTTCCTCCGCCCCCCGAGTTCAGCCCTGCAATCCACGCGGCGAAGCCCAATAGAAACCATTTTTCGATGCTGAATGGCTGGAAGAGGATGATTTTCATGCGGTTCCATGCTGTGCCGACCGCTCCCCAATAGTTGATGTTTTCCATATTTCCCCCGAATCCTATGTGTGTTGAAAAATGAGATAGACCCAATTGGCCAGCACAAGAATGACAATCCCCGCAGCCATGCCTGTGCGCTCCGCCCTGCTTTCCAGCCGTAAGCGTGGAATCGACCAATTCAGCAACAAGGCCGGAATAAAATAGGCCAAAAGAGGAAGGAGCACAACAACGAGGCTAAAAAACAGCGGTTGCAGCAGGGCGGCATCGCGCACATGTCCTCCCATGAGCAGTTCTCCGCAACGGGAGGCCCCGCATCCGGGGCAGGGCATGCCCGTAAAGGCATGAAAACGGCACTGGAGTTGCCAGTGTGCCGGCAACGCCACCTGGACGAGGAGTGTGGTCGCCGACATCAGTAGCGCCAATGCCCACAGCCCGCGCTGTACAATGGAACATTTGGATAGACTGAATTTCATTCAGGAGACTCTAGTTTTTTCGGAAAACTGCTCCAAGACGAATTTTTATTCCTGCCCGGTAAATTTCCGCTACAGTGGCAGCATGAGAATTACGAGTGGGATATTACGTAACCGGCGCTTTGTTGTGCCTAAGCAGGAGGTGCGCCCGACAATGGAGTCGGTGCGCGAAGCGGTCTTTTCTTCCTTGGGAGGGTCGTGCGAAGGATTGAAGGTGTTGGATCTATTTGCCGGCTCCGGTGCGTTGGGGATGGAGGCTTGGAGCCGTGGCGCGGATTCGGTCACCTTTGTCGAGCAGCATCCGGCGGTGTTCCGGAATCTGCAGCAAAATATTGCGGCATTGGAAAACGATGGGTTGGGAAAGACCCAATGCATCAAGGCCGATGCCGTCAAATGGCTCGGGCGGGCCGGAAATCAGTTTGATCTCATTCTTGCCGACCCGCCCTACGATCTTCCCGGCGCGATGCGCAATACGCTCGAAGGGATTGCAAAACATTCGGTTTTGACAGACAAAGGAACACTGGTGTACGAGTTGCGCTCATCAGGCGCGCTGGAAATCCCCGAAGGCTGGACGGTCCTGCGGGATAAGACCTACGGAAAGACGCGTGTGCTGATCATGCAACTGACGCAAGAGGATGAACTATGAACGAAGCGGCGATGTGCGCAGGAACCTTCGACCCCCTGACATTGGGGCATTTGGACGTTATTGAACGCGCAGCGCGCATTTTCCCCCGCGTGGTGATCGCCGTAGCGACCAATCCGGGCAAGAATCCCCTGTTTAACCTGGAGGAGCGCTTGGAGCTGGTCCGTGCCTCCACGGCCCATATTGACGGCATTGAGGTCGACAGCTTTGATGGGTTGCTGGTCGACTTTGCCGAATCAAAGGATGTACGCGTCATTGTCCGCGGACTGCGGGCTTTTTCTGATTTCGAGTACGAGTTCCAGATGGCGTTGACCAATCGTAAACTAACGCCGGAGATTGAAACGATCTTCCTCATGCCGAAGCAGGACTACAGCTATGT